>JBLNAO010000261.1:0-9187 GCA_050259395.1 Chloroflexota bacterium | reverse complement strand
GCTAGAATCTGAACTTAAGCAAGGTGATCATAGAGTTGTTTTCATAGCTGTTCTTACCCACAGCAATTATATCTTCTCCATCGGCAATTACATCATATGCAACCTGGTTGCCGGTCCCACCAGCGATTTTCTTCCAACCCTCAACAGGCTTGCCTAACATATCCGTTGCAAAAATGAAGATGCTTCCCGATGTAACCGAGCCGTATTGTCCGGCCATCAGGAAGGAATTTGTCTTATAACGGCAGATGGCATTAATCGTAAATTCTTTCCCGAACGTTATGTCATACGAATCCACCGTTCCCAGGATATTCCCGGTGATTTTATAGGCGAAGCCGTGGTTGATCCCCCCCGCGGTTGTGTTACCTGCAATGAGGTACCCCTCAGGCGTCACTTCAAAATCGGCAGCTTTCTGATCGCCGGGAACCTGGATGATCTTGCTGCTCACGGCAGTAGTGTTCATATTCACCGAGGCAATCAGAACATCCGTGCCTGAGGTGGCTCTGTACATGTCTGTGGTTCCAACAATAACAAATTCGCCCGGCCTGCCTGCCTTGATTGCAACACCTTCGTCATTCCCTGTGTACCCGTACGCCAAAGAACTGACTATATTCAGGTTATTATCAACGCCAATAAAGAAAATATCCTTCTTGCCTCTCGCATTTCCACTGTCGCCAGCACCCCTCTCGACATCTGTTGTGCCGAGTACAAGGTATCCGTCAGCGGTTTTGATAATATCTGTTGCATATTGTGTGCCAGGCATCTCAAGGACTTTCTCAGTGTATCCTTCTCCATCGGGGGCAAATACCACGAGGTATATGTCCTGGGGATTTGAAACATTGTTGTCATTGAAAACATACCCTGCAACAGCCAGTGATCCATCATTGAGAGTAATTACTTTGTTGCCGCAGCTTGCAAGGTTTAACGAAGAGGTGTCTTTCCTGACCTCATTTCCGTCAGCTCCTGTGATAATCACAGCAAGTTTTTTCAACGATCCCTTTATATCATTACCTGACCTGTTCAGCCTCTGATGCTGACCTGCAACAGCATAACCTGAACCGGTTTTTGCAACCGAATACCCGATGTCCTCATATGCATCGCCATAGAACCTGAGGATCTCCGGATCCGCAGATTTTTCACACGAGAGAAGTATGAATATCCCGATAATAAAAATGTATTTAATTTTCATCTGTTCCTCCTCCCTTCTTTACCGGTTTATAGAATATCCTTGTGTATCCAAGGTTGAAATTCAGGTTGTTGAGATGAAAGCTGTCTTCCCCCGACATGAAGAAAAAGGATTTTTCATCAGATTCGCTGTTATAACCCCTCGTTTTTGCCTGGTTGAATACGCCAAAGTTCGATCTGATCTCGGCAAACAGGTATCCTTCCCTGACCTTGAACTTTAAACCTCCGCCCGCCTGGGCAAAAAAATCGATGAAGATCCTTGGCAGATCAGTTATATTTTCGCCGCTCCTGGAGTAAGGATTTCCCTTGTCTTCGGGTGAGAATTCACCTATACCGTACGAGTTCATGTTTAGGGCAGGACCAAATCCCAACCGTGCATAAGGCCTGAATTTTCCAAGTATCAGAACATCATAGGTTGCCGTCAGCGGAACCTCTATTCTTCTCTGAATTTCTTTATAACCTGACAAGGCAAAACCTACATTTTCTGAATTGTTGAATGAAAGCTGAGAATACCCGATCTCAGCATTGAGCTCCAGCCTGTTTGTAACCTTGTACCTGACTTCAGCGGATCCGAAGAAATTGGCAGCCCTGGATGAGTATTTTTTATCGCCGGGTATCCCGAAAAGTGATTCCTCACTTGCAATGAAAAGGAATGGCATATTCAGACCTGCATGAACAGATACCTGGATTATCACTTTGGAAGCGAAATTATTGAACAGGCTTACGAAACTGGTATGATCTGTGGGACTGACTGTGTATTCCGGGTTCTTTCTCAGGAACGACAGCATTGCAGAATCAGCCCTTTCAAGCTGTTCATTATAGATGTATGTCTGTATCAGAAGCTTATAAGCCTGGAGCGATTCCTCCCGGTTAAAGCCAGATTCAAGACAGCTGCTCAGCAGTTCCGGAATTTCCTCAACCTGGCCTCTCTCAAAAAGCATCTGTGCCGACTGAAGTTTCTCAGCGCAGGTTGGAGGTTCTTGTGAAAAGGCCGGGATGGTAAATAAGAAGGCAAGCAGAAAGCTTAACACCTTTGTCCGGCCATAATGCATTATAATTCTCATTCAAGTACTTATTTTATTGCACTTACCTTAATGTTGTAATCCTTATTGGCGCAGGTCTGTTCCAACGGAATATCAGGAGCCACATAAGTTCTCCATTCATCCGGATTCATATTCCTCGTTAAAAGGCTGCAGATGTCACCGGCAAAATAATCGACATGTGCCGGGCTTGATCTCAGGTTGTCTGCGCCTTCATAAGCGCCTGATACTATGATCTGACCATCGCTGCTGAACTGCATCACCGTGACGTAACCTTCATAATCACTGAATGTTATAGGTGGTTCAGTAAGGTCAGCAGGATTTGTTATGTTGAAGATCTTCATCCTGCTGTCATTGCCTCCCGTTGCCATCTGCTTAAGCACAGGGTTGAACCTGATGTCATTGACCGGAGCATCGTGAGCCTTTACGGAGGAAATCATTTCCCGCTTGTTCACGTCCCATAGCTCTATTCGTCCGTTTGCATCGCCAATGGCAAGTAGGTTGCTTTCGGGATTGAATCTTACCACCCTGATATTCTTTTCAGACGTTTCAATCCTGAAGCTTTCATTTTTGCGCTCCGGATCCCATACCATCACTTTTCCGTCAGCGCTTATACCCGCAATGAAATTCCCTTTTGATGAAATATCTATTGCTGTGATCCTGGTTGAACCATCGGTAACATCTGTGCTTGTATGTGCTGCAAGATCCCATTTGAGAACCTTCCCGTCGAGGGCTGCGGAATACAGGTATTTGCCGTCATATGAGTAAACAAGCGATTTTATCTTTCCGGTATGAGCCTTCAGCACATAACTTCCGGTGCTTTGCTTAAGCGGGATCATTCTTATGGATGTGTTGCTGCTTCCGCATGCGAGCCATTCTGCATCGGGGCTAAGCGCCAGAACGTCGATGACCTCTGTCATCCCTGTTTTCTCATTCACTCCGGAATATATCAGCTGCACTGCCGATTCATTATCCTCCATCGACCAGTGCATTACTTTGCCGTCGGATCCGGATGTATAGAACTGCTTTTTCCCCGGAACATATGCTATGCTTTTAATCTCGCCGCTATGTCCTTTGAAAGTCCTGCATCCTGATGAAGTTGCTCCTTTCGCAACATTGTAGAGCCCTGCATATATATCCGCATCGTTGTCGAGACCCCCGTTCCTTGTATTGAACAGGTAAGCCTGATAAGCAAGAAGCGCCTGGAGATCTTTCTGTCCGGATGCCTGTATTGACTTGACAGCCATGGCCTTGCCGATGGATCTCATGCGCAGCATAAGAGCTGTATCTCTTTGTCTCACGGCATAACCTCTCTGTATGTCTGCGCGAAGCCTGGCGCGCTGTGCTGAATCGGATTGAACCAAAGCATTTCTTCTCTCCTCCTGCGCTATCCTTTCATTCTCAAGAGCGATCCTTCTCTGTCTTTCGGCCGCCTGCCTGGCGCTGTCAGCCGCAATGGCGCTCCTGGTAGCCCTGTCGGCATTTTCATCCGCCAGCTTTTTCTGAGATGTTGCCAGTTCCGCGTTTGTAACTGCCAGCTCACGCTGTTTTTCTTCATTTTTTCTTGCTTCAACCGCTGCAAGAGTCTGCCTGTCAGCCTCTATTTTCTGGACAAAGGCAAAAAGCATGAAACCTATCGAGAGCAGAGCTGCTGCCCCCACGATCATTGTCACGATTTTGGCAACACGCAATTGCCTTTTTTGCAACCTGATCTTATTTTCTTCCTCCCTTGTATATTCCTTCTCGCTGGTCCGCAGGTAAACCATTGCCCTTTCGAAGGCCGGATCATATCTTTGTGCCCATGCCAGAGTGGGTTTATGCTGATCTCTCCAGTTGATTGCCAGCTGAAGATCCGGTGGCCTCCACAGGCTTGTTTTGCCCTGCTGGTACATCGCTGATGCCTCCGAAAGCCTCATGTACATCTGGATTGAAGAGGCTTCATCCTCGACCCACTCGCGCAACCTGTCCCAGAGCCTCATCAGGCTTTCATGCGAGAGATCAATTATCGAGTCCTCAGTCAGTTCGATATTTTGCCTTGGGGTGACGAATGACCTCGAAGGGATCCTGAATTTTTCGACGACCTCAAACAGTTCGGGTGCTGTGCATCCTGCAATCGACATGATTGTTTTTGCCTTTGTCGGCCGGCGCATACCTTTGTTGTCGGTACCTTTTTCAGTAATGGTTTTAAACAGCTTTTCACAAATCTCCTTCCCCCTTGCACTGAGCTCTTCATATGCCTCATTGGCATGCATCGACATTGCGTTGCTCATGGTCCCAACCGAATCATAATCCGATTTGCTGATTGCCCTCCCGGGTTCGTCGAGCTCCTGCCAGTAAGTCCATGTCCTCATCATGGCATGCTGCAAAACAGGAAGCTGATCAGTCCTGTCACCTATATGATTCAGAAGCTCCTCAACAAGAGGAGCATCGATCTTTGCTCCAGCATATTTTACAGGACCTTCGATTGCTTCCCTGTAATTCTCCCTTCCCATATGCGGGACAAGGTAGTTGCTGCTGTTTATGAGTTGGGTCAGTCCCTGGAAATATGCGCATTCGCCTATAAAATCGGAGCGCATTGTTATTATTGTGAAAATATTAACAGAGCTTTGGCTTGCAGCGCTCACCATCGAGTTGACGAACCTCTCTGCAGAGAGAGTCTCTTTGCTGTTCAGGGCGCCGTACCTGAAAAGCTCCTCGAACTGGTCGATCACCAGCAGTATCTTTTCGTCCGGAGCAACGCCGGCCTCAGATACCATGCCCGGTATGCCTGCGGGGTTTTCAGCTGAAACCTTAATTCCGGGATTACCCTCTGATAATGCCAGTGCAAGATTTCCAAAAGGATCGTTGCCGGGCCTGAAAGAGAAGATCCTCCACCTGGAGGCCTTGTCATTCCTTATACCCGGCAAAACGCCGCAATATATCAGTGACGATTTTCCGGTTCCCGATGCTCCCATAACGGTTACAAACCTGTTTTTGAGCAATTTGGCAAGTACCTCATCGCTCTCACCGCGCCGACCGAAAAAAAGGTCGCTTTCATCGGGAGTGAAGGGTCTTAGTCCGGGAAAAGGATTAAATGTTTTTTTGTCTTTTCCTGATGTCATAAGTTAAGTGCCTAAGGTGCCTGGAGTACCCAGTGTATTAGAGTTAAAATTAAATTTTTATACCGATGACCAGTATATCATCCACCTGTTCGTTAGTTCCCATCCATGCACTTAATCTCTCTATCAGCACTTTCTTCTGGTCATTGACGGGCAAAGGGCTCACTTCCTTAAGAAGCTCCTCAAAACGTTTCGACATGAACTTCTTGTTCTCGGGCCCGCCAAACTGATCTTCAAAACCATCCGAGAAAAGGTAAAAATTGTCGCCGGGAAGGAGATCTATTTCGTTGTTCTTGAATTTCTGAGGTTTATTGCCCTCGAATGCTCCTATCGGGAACCGGTCTCCCCTGAACTTTACAATTTCATTATTCCTGATGAGTATGAGAGGATTGTTAGCCCCCGCAAATTCAGCCTTTTTTGCCTTAAGATCGAAAATGCACAAGGCCATGTCCATCCCGTCCTTTATAGAGCCTTCACTCTTATTTTCATTGAGCGTTGAAATTACTCCTTCGTTGAGTGTGTCGAGTATCTCGCCGGCTTTCCGTGCTTTCTTAACGTTTACGGCATGGTTGAGCTGGTTGAAACCTACGATCGACATGAAAGCCCCTGGCACACCATGTCCGGTACAATCTACTGCTGCCATCATCACCAGCCCGTCTGCTTCGTGCATCCAGTAGAAGTCACCGCTTACGATATCCTTCGGCATATACAGGATGAAATACTCCCTGATGTATCTGTCAACCATCTCGAATGAAGGCAGGATGGCATTCTGAATTCTTCTCGCGTAAAAGATACTGTCTGTAATGTGCTTCTTTTGCTCCTCTATCTTTTCCTTTTGCTTCTCTATCTTTTCGGTCCTTTCCTTCACTTTTTCCTCGAGCTCATAGGTATAGCTCTCAAGCTGGGCCACCATCATGTTGAATTTCTGCGAGAGTATTGTTATCTCGTTATTTCCTATCACATCTGCCCGTTCACGCAGGTCCCCGTTCGTGATTCTTTCAACATTGTCGACAAGCTTGATTATCGGAAGCGTGATCACCTTGGTCTTCCTGTAGATGAGCCAGGCAAGTATAAGCATCGTTATTCCGAAAATCAGAACGAACCGTATCGCTTCCATCCTGAACAGGGCCTTCTGTGCTGTAACATCCGAAATGATCCTGATTACCGCACCTTTATATAATGCTGATGCACGCCGGTCCATGTATATATACTGGTACTGGAGCCATGCGTCTCCTGATTTTTCGACGAATGAAGTGGTATCCTTGTTCTGGAAAGCCGATAGCAGCAGCTTCTCCTGTCCGGGCACCTCCATCACCTTCGGATTCAGGCTGAATGGTTTGTCAGCCATCAGGAAAAGCTCGACATCGATGATACCCTTTGATTCAAGCTTGATTTCTTTCTTGAACTTCTCAAGGGTGCTGATTACTGTGTCAGCCTTGCTTGAATAAACACCAAGTTCAATGATGAATTTTTTATCGCGTGTGGCCAGGTAGGAATATTTTTTTGTTCTTTTCGTACGGTCTTCAATGGCAAAAAGATCGACCACGAACTCTCCTGATTCGAATATGTTTGAAAGATAACTTTTGAACTGTTCACCGTAATTGTAGAGGTTCACACCATAATCAGCCTTAAAGGTGGTGTTTATTACAACTCCTTCGCGGTTGATGATATAGATGTCTTCGTTATCGGGATCCATCTGGAGCTTCCTGGCCACTTCATTCAGGTTGATCTTCTCAAGCTCGGATGTATTCACGAAATATTTCTCTACAAGGGCATAATTAAGGTTTCTGAGCCGTGTATTAAACTCTGCTTCAATAAGTTCGAAAGTGAAATCCTGAAATTTCAGGATCTTGGTGACTTCATTTGAGAGGAGTTTATTCCTTTCCTCAGCACTGGATTCAAGGATCGACCTTGTCCTCTGAAAATTCAGAACGGCAACGACAAGCAGGGCCAGCAACGTAGGTATTGCAATGTTGAAGATCAGCTGCCGGAATATGGTTGTCCTGCCTTTTGACATTGTCAGTTCTGTGATTCGTTTAGGTCAATATATTTCAGGATTTCCCCAGCCCAGTCGGGATACTGGCGGCTGAACTCGTCAATTGCCGGGAGAGGCAGGATATAATAGGATCCTCCCTCAAGCCTGAAATTATCCTGGTCAGAATCGTTGATATGCACTTCCCGTCCTCCGTCTTCCAGATTCCAGACAATGCATTCAGGCCCGCAGGTTGCACCTGTTGGCAACTCATTTGCATACACCGTCTTTTCAGAAAGGATTAACAATTCATCATAAGGTATTTCAGCAAACATCTTTTTCAGGAAAGTTATCTTCTCACAGAGGAAATCTTCAGTCTCCTTTTCACCCTGCATTATCCTGTCAAGCTTCCTGCGGATAGCTTCGGGAACCCGCGATGAAACAGAAGCATAACTGTTGCTTCCTGATCTTGCCATAAGCCTCGCGGCTTCCTCCCTGATGATTGTTTCGGGACTGAACAACAATGCTGAAACCGTTTCCGAAAGTTCAGGATCTTCAAGTGTGGCAAGACTCCTGAGAGTGCAGGCTTTTGTCCAGATGCTGATCAGGTTGTAATCGCGGTTAATAATATCTTCAATGAGCTTTTCAAATGCAGGTAGTTCGCCCGGGAAGAAATGCCACAGGTTTTTGACTTTCTCATCATCAGGCACCACGTCGAGAAGAGCTATGATCTTGGGCTTAATCGATTCATGGATTACGATATCGATCATTTCCAGGGCAAAGTTCCCGCTTTCAACTGTATCCTTTTCGAGATTTTCCCTGATCCTGGCAACAGAACTGCGGTCGTATGCAAGTGAAAGCAGGTTGAAAAGGAATTTTTTCCAGCGCTCAATGTCATTGTCAAGAACACCGAGCAGACCTTCCTGATCATGTTTCTTCAGGCAAACTCTCGCAGTGAGGTTCCAGGTCATGATTCCTGCCACATCTGAAATAAGCTGATGAAGCCTGTCAATATCTTCTCCCGAAGGGACAAAATTACTTTCAAGCAATCCGTTTATTGCGGCTTCCTTTATGCGCCTTGAAGGAGACCATAAGCGTGCAAACAGGAATGATGAGTTCTCCTGGCCCGGGATCCTGCTCAATATTCTTAAAATGGCTGCATTTATACTGATGTTCCCCGACATTGCCATGTAATATCTCTGCAACTCTTCAGATGCATCCTTCCCGAAAGAAGTGAGAACAGATATTGCATCTGTTTCGAGACCGGGGTTGGCAAGGCAGCTGCATACTTCAGTGAGCATGTCGGTAAGCCTGAATTTACCGATTATGTAAAGAGCATACCTCTTTGAATCTATCGAATTGTCACGCAGCAACCTCAGTATCTCTGCAGTCTGAGGTATCCTTGTTCCTGACAGTATCCGGCGGGCGGCAGAAACTTTTGCTGTGCCGGAAACATCATCATAGAGTTCAACCTGGCTTATGGTTTCCTCAGCTCGCTTTCTTATATCAGTGTCCAGGATGTCATTTCCCGAGATTGTTCTCAGCGCAGGGATGAGGTTAATATCCCGGACTTCAACCGTGTGCTTCAATAATTTCTCATAATACCATCTGCTCCGGCCATTTTCAGGCAATCTCTCTCCTGAGATCAGTCCGTAGTAATCCTGCCTGAAAAGAATCTCTGCCGAAAACCTGCTTTTCAGGGCAATCCCTTCAGCCATTGCCGGCTTCACCTCCCCGGGGCCTGTTGTTTCGAGAGCCTTGCGGATTGATTTCCTGTATTCCGAATACAGCAGAAATGCAACACTTATCCAGACAAGTATTATAATAAAGAGTACAGCTGAGAAGTGAATCAGCTTTATGAAGCTCAGCATGCCAAGTCCTGCAAGAATAAGTCC
>JBLNAO010000260.1:0-14889 GCA_050259395.1 Chloroflexota bacterium | reverse complement strand
TCTGAAAGATAAGGAAACTAAGTTAAATGTGCAGGAAACTGTCGAGAAGATTTCCTCTCTTTAGCCTGTAATGATAGAATAGCAGTATCAGTGCAAGAGGAATAATTGAAACAGCTGCAATTAGCGACCATCTGAGGTCTGCATATCCTTTAAGGTATTCGTCAATTGTCAGCTCTATAAGCACGCACAGGCCTGAAAGAACCAACAATGCAGCTGCCAGAACATTAAGTCCCTTAAGATTGGCGATCCTGTAAAGAAGCATGATAATCCCGGCAGAAGCAAAAACAGCTATGGTAAGCGGAAGCCCGAGAGAGAGAAACCAGGTTTGCCCTTTATCCAGAAGGTCGATGATGAAAAGTGCTGCGAGTATTGTTAAGATCAACCCCGGGAATATGACTGAAATCCTTTTATAGGCGCGGAGAAACAGGCTGAATGTTATCCAGCCTCCGAGCACGAATACATCTGAAACAAGCGACCATGCAAGTCCTTTTACAATAATAAGGTCCACCAGCGTACAGACTATCACCGCGGAAAAAGCGATAACTCCGCTGAGCTCCCAGAGCGATATCCTTATCTCTTTCCTGTGAAGCTGTATTATTCCCGAAGGATAATTGAATGCAACCTGTTCCTTTGATTCCTTCATCTGTGGGTTTTTCCCGCAAAGAGGGCACAGTGTCAATCCATCATCGAGCTCAACGCCGCAATTAATACAAATTGTCATGTCCTGCTGAAGTTGTTATTCAATATTTTAACATGTACGCCTTCATTCGCCAGATGCCTAAAAATAAGTTTTTCCAGCTCGTTGGAGTCCGATATGTTGCAAAAAGAGATTCTCAGGCTATCCCTGAAGGAGACGATTGCAGCACAAACTTTTATCTTAGGATTTGGAGGAGGAGGAATGATCTCGAAATTTTCGATCATTTCAGCCATTTCCGGGGGAAGGCTGATAACGCCAAGGTTAGTAACTATGCCGGTGAACCTTTTTGATGCCAATCCCCTGTAAATGGCGGAAATGGCAAGCTTTTTTATGAAAAGAGGCAGTATCCTCACAAAAAAAAGCTTCTCGTAGCTTACATTTTTTGAAAGGAATCTGGAGATCTGCTTGACGTCGGAACTGATCCTGAGCTGATGGTAAACAGAAGTAAGTATTTCCTCAAAGGTATAGGTCCCAAGCCTGAGGTCTATTTCAGGAAGAACGAATAATGAAAAGTTGCGCATCGTCCTGCTTGGACATTTATTTCTCATGTTTACAGGCAATTCTATCCTCAGAACCTTTTTCATGCCTGCACTCTTGCTTTCATTGTGCGAGATGCAGATATTCTGTAGTGCGTAAAAGTATACTGCCAGAAAATACTCGGTTATCGAAACCTTGTATTTGCGTGCGAGCCCAAGGATCTCATTGGTCCTGATTTCAGCCTGCAATACTTTTAAACGTGGTCTTTTATTAAGGTTGAAAGGAAGATGCCAGGCTTTGTCAAGCTTTGCCGGTGGCGGCAGTTTCCTGAAGAATTTCCTGTATCCGTCCTCATATTCTTCTTCAGAAACAGGAGTACCGGGAAGCATTATTCCCCCGCTGTCCTCAATCTTGTTTCCGGTAAGTGTAAGATAGGTATGAAGCAATGACTTAAGGTACTCGAGGGCCCCGGCACCATCTGTGAGAATATGAATGAATTCAACCGATATCCTGTTCGACCTCACAATTATCCTGTAAAGAGGCTCATCCTTCCTGCTGACAGCAAAGGCGGTGCATGGCGTCACTTCTTCAGCCTGTATCCGCGGCTCCCTACCGTTGAATTCCAGGTAATGCCAGAACAGACCGCTTTTCAGCGATACGCTGAAATAGGGAAACCTTCCGGAAGTTGCAGTGACTGCTTCTTTAAGAACACTGTATCTCACTGGTTTTTTCAGGATGGCGGTGATACGGAAAACAGTGGTAAGATCTTTCGAGATGATAGCAGGAAACAGCTTCGCAGCGTTATCAAGCGCGATCCACCCTTTTTTCCCGATCGGATGTGTATCTCTGATGTCATTCATGTACGGCTTCCTGTAACCTTACAGAATGTTGCCTGAAGAACGACCAGATTTCTTCAGTCGCATTATAATTCCTGCAGGTTTTTCCTATTATACGTTCCGGCATATACTGCACGCCGCCCGGCCAGGTATGACCACCTCCATGAATGGTTATAAGAACTACCCCCGTTCCTTCCATACCATCATGATATGATTCTTTCGTAACCCTTAACCGACCAGGTGAATCGCCGGGGCTTACCTCCTCTTCAACCGGAACGGAAGAGCAATTATTCCTCTTAACCCAGAACTTGATGGATTCAGCGGTGGAAATAACTTTTCCAAGGTCCAGTCTCGCAAGGCCTGACTGGATAACTCCACCTTCAAATGGGACAAGCGGGTCATCAGTATTATTGATTGCCATGACGGATAAGGGCTTCCCGGGCCTGCATTCCTCACAAAAAGTTCGCGGTATGTTTCCGTCGACAGGTGCAATTGCAGAAAGGCGCTCCGGCAATTCGCAGCCAAGCCGGTATGCCATTATTGCGCCGTTCGAGAGGCCAGTTACGAACACCTTTTCGCGGGAGGCTCCGTAATTATTGATCATAAAATCGATCAACGCTGAAATGAAACCTACATCATCGATGTTTTCAAGGTGTGCCCTGTCTTTAGTTTTCTGGTCTTTCCGTCCATCATTCCATGTCATCCCGACACCATCAGGGTAAACAACCAGGAAACCTTCCCTGTCGGAGAGCTTATTAAAACCATTCCTGGTCAATAGTTCCATGCTCGCGCCATTAGCTCCCCTGCCGTGCAAAACGATCACAAGGGGTATTTCTGCAGTGTTATTTTGAGCCGGCAGATAGATGTTGAACGTTCTCCTGATATTCCCATGGACCATCGAGGTCCTGTACCTTCTGCCTTTTGATGTGTTGATTGAAACTAATCCGGCCTGCCCCAGCAATCTTAAAATTGCAGACCAGCCTGTAAGGGCGTACGACCTTATTTTTTCATTTATCATCAGACAATGTTCATTCCCTCAGCAATCTTACTTTGAGGGCGAGCGGGCCTTTGGCACCTTTGCCAATCTCGAAAACAACAATATTGTTTTCCTTTACAGGTTCCTCGAGGTTGTTTGCATGGACAAAAACACTTTTGTTTGAATCCATATCCCTGATGAAACCATAACCTTTGGAATCGTTAAATGAAATCACAACACCCTTGCGCAGGAAATCCGTTTCTGCTTTTGGCTTATTACGTGCGGGGGCAAATTCAATCTCAGTAGCATCAACAATGATCTTTTTATCAGGATCGGGAGGTGTGGCCGATATTCTTCCAAATTCATCGACATAGGCAATCATATCGTCGAAACCGCCTTTTTTGCCTTCATTCTTCTTCTTCTCACGCTTCTCAACCTTTGCTTTTCTTTTCTTCTCTTTTCTGTTTCTTACCTCTTTCTTGTTGAATGTTTCCTGTGATCTTCCCATTTGCCGGATTTTAGTTTTTAAAAAAATAGTCAGCGGGATATTGAAGATGTGCAATTGTTAACTGACATGTTCAGGTAATTGTGCACAACATCAAAGGTGCTGATTTGCAAAGTTACAACAAAAAAACGCGGGACTGAAATCTTTTTTCGAATCCCGGAAGCCAGGATGGGACAGGAACTTTGATCGCACAATACTGCAACTTCTTTGTTATATTAGTTCAAAATCGTAAAAATGAAAACTTTATACATTCTTATTGCAGTAATTATGATTAATACCATACCCGGAACAGCTCAGCAAAGCATCAACGTGGGGGACAAAGCCCCTGATTTCAGGGCAGTCGCCGATGACGGCTCAACCTGGGATCTCAAAGATCATATCGGAAAAGATTACATTGTGGTTTATTTCTTCCCTGGTGCAATGACCTCCGGTTGCACAAAGCAGGCATGTGCATACCGTGACCATAAGCAGGATCTACAGCAGGCTGACGTGACGGTTGTCGGAATCAGCGGTGACAAAGTCGAGAACCTGAAGCTTTTCAGGAAATCCGAAAACCTTAATTTCACCCTTCTTTCTGACGAAAAAGGAGAGATTGCAAAAGAATTCGGGGTTCCTACAGGAGCAGGCGGAAGCTTTAAGAAAGTTTTCGAAGGAAACGAATATGATGTCACGCGTGATCTGAGCCTAAAACGATGGACATTTGTAATTGACAAGGATGGAAAAGTCATTTACAGGAACGATGCTGTAAATGCCGAAAAAGACTCCGAAGAGATCCTTGCCTTCATAAAAAAGCACTCTGCAGAGAGCTAGCACCCTGAGCTAAAATGCAATGCCGAGGTTCAGGCTTACCGAGCCTGTATTTTTCTTAAATCGCGAATCATCCGACAGCAGAAGGAATTCCATCTTCTGCATTTCATACGCCACGCCAAAGAAAACTGCAAACCTGCTCGAAATATTGAACCAGATTCCGCCTGAAGGATTGAACAACAATCCTTCATATACGGTCTCGGTTGAATCAGCTGTGCTACTGCTGTTAAATCGAGCTGAATTGCCCAATCCCAAAGCCAGGTACGGAGTGACTTTCCTGGTTGAAAATGTCTTTCTTATATCGAGAAAAACAGGCACCTGGACTTTACCTGAAACAAGCGAGTAATCACTAAAATTTTCATGTTCGGTATAATAACGCCTGATGCCCAGACCAAGCCCGAGAGAAAAGGTCTGACCGATATGAAACCCGTTTATGAAGTTGAACCTGAAGTTGTCCATTCCGTATTCGCCCACCCCAAGTCCGTATCCAACCTCGATTATGCCTGCATACCATTTCCCCCTGCCGCGTTTGTCTGAACTGTACCTGTACTGGTAATTGGGAAGATTGCTCTGATATGACTGCGGAGCCACACCATTCTGTTCCGGCTGGGCCCCTTGCGTAACCTGCGACGACCATGTTGTCCCCGTCCTCGGAGCAGGCTGGGTCGCGGTTTGTACCGGCTGGGCTGACTGAGTCTGCTTTTGTTGAACGCCTGTTTCATTTGTTTGCGTAACCCGGGTTGTTTGAGTCTCACTCGCAGACTGTTTTCTTGAAACAGCCTCAGCTTCATATTGCCTGGTAACTGGTTTCGGCTCCTCTGCAGGTTTTACCTCAACAACCGGAGGTTTCGGTTCCTCTGCAGGTTTTATCTCAACAACCGGAGGTTTCGGTTCTTCCGCAGGTTTCACCTCGACAACAGGAGGCTTCGGTTCCTCCGCAGGTTTTACTTCGACAACGGGAGGTTTCGGTTCCTCCGCAGGTTTTACCTCAACAACAGGTGGTTTCGGTTCTTCTGCAGGTTTTACCTCAACAACGGGAGGTTTCGGTTCCTCTGCAGGTTTTATCTCAACAACAGGTGGTTTCGGTTCATTTGCAGGTTTTACCTCGACAACGGGTGGTTTCGGTTCCTCCGCAGGTTTTACTTCGACAACGGGAGGTTTCGGTTCTTCCGCAGGTTTTACCTCAACAACAGGTGGTTTCGGTTCTTCTGCAGGTTTTACCTCGACAACGGGTGGTTTCGGCTCCTCTGCAGGTTTTACCTCGACAACAGGAGGTTTCGGCTCCTCTGCAGGTTTTACCTCCACAACGAGTGGTTTCGGCTCCCCTGCAGGTTTTACCTCAACAACAGGAGGCCTGGGTTCCTCCGGTATTTTTATTTCTGGCTGGACAACCTGTGCAACGACCTGATCTTTCTTGTGATCGATCCTCTCAAAAATATAGTAATAGGTCGCTCCTTCCTCCGGCATTGATCCTGAGATAAATTTCACAGGTATTCTCCAGAATCCGTTTCCATCAGTGAATAATCCTGAAACATCAAATACATCGACGTTTTTGCCGTCTTGTTCCACCAGGGTGATCTGTCCTCTTGCCATAGCCCCGGTAGTATCATCCCATGTCCTGAACCATTTACTCTGGTCGTCACCGGTCATATCTCTGACATTCACAATAAGATATGTCACTTTGCCGACAGTATTGTTATCAAACCTGAACGATCCATAAGCGGGGGTGCCGCTGACCGATGAGCTGAATTTATATGCTATGCTTCGTTTTACACCGGAGGCTCCTGCCTGGAACCTGGTTTCCTGAGTCTTTTTTGTTTCCTCTGATGATTGAGCTTTATTGCCTCCAACCTGGTTTTTTTCCTTGGTGTCTTTCTGTGCGGATGCAAGAGAGACTGTAATCAGGAAAGTTAAAAGAAATACGATTTTTTTCATATATGGTAAAAAACGGGAATACTGAATATTTTAACCATGAACATCAATTACGACAATGCTCCCCTCTTAACTTTCCCCACGATAGCAAATATATCGATCTATTCGGAATATAAAAATCATTCTTTTGAGCTAAGTCCATTGCAAAAAATACATAAAAATTACTATCTTTAATGATTATTCAAGTCCCATAACACTAATCTGAAAATCTTTTATAGTATGATCGAGAAAGTTTCTATCAGTCCGAATGGAGAGGAATTTGCTTTGCCAAAACCCGAAGATTACAAATCGGAATTCGATAATCTGAAAAAACGGATAGAACAGGAAAGAGCCCTGGGCCGTGAGATCGTCGTGGTAATGGGCGTTGGTTTCGTTGGTGCTGTGATGGCTGCGATTGTTGCAGATACGGTTGACAAAAGCGGTAAACCTTCAAAATTTGTCATCGGCATGCAGCGGCCAAGCCCCCGGAGTTTCTGGAAGATCCCGCTGTTGAACAGGGGTGTTTCACCTGTGAAAGCCGAAGATCCCGAGGTTGATCCTATGATTGCCCGCTGCGTTAATGAGAAAAAAACACTCATGGCAACTTTCACGCACGATGTGCTCAAATTTGCGGATGTTGTTGTCGTGGATGTGCAGTGCGATTACATAAAGGAAGAGCTTGGGAATGTGAGGTCGGGAAGGACGGACATGGCTGCGCTGGAATCATCGATAAGCGTAATAGCGGAAAATATTCCTGCTGAAGCGCTTGTTCTCATTGAGACGACCGTAGCTCCCGGGACAACAGAACAGGTTGCGTATCCTATCATGAAAAAGATCTTCAGGAAAAGAGGGTTTACCTCTGATCCGCTCCTGGCACACAGCTATGAAAGAGTTATGCCTGGCAAGAATTATGTGGCAAGCATCCGCGATTTCTGGAGGGTATGCAGCGGCATCAACGAGGAGGCAAAAAAAAGAGTTGTAAAATTCCTTACCGAGGTGCTCAATACCGAAAAGTTCCCGCTCACAGTCATGGACAGACCAATTGAATCGGAAACAGCCAAGATAGTTGAGAACAGCTACAGGGCAACAATGCTTGCCTTCCTCGATGAATGGAGCTTATATGCTGAAAGGAACGGGGTTGACATTACGAAAGTCATCAAAGCCATCAAGGTAAGACCCACCCACAGCAATATGATTTTTCCCGGACCCGGTATAGGCGGATATTGCCTTCCGAAAGATGGAGGGCTGGGTGTGTGGGCTTACAAACATATACTCGGCTTTGAAGACGATATCTTCAAAATCACTCCAATGGCTATCGATATCAACGATACCCGGGGGTTGCACGTGGGACAGCTTACACGCGATGCACTCAGGAACATGGGCAGACCTATTGCTTCTGCTGAAGTTCTGATCCTTGGCGCTGCTTACCGTGAGGATGTCGGCGATACAAGGTACAGCGGATCTGAAATCGTTATCAGGAAACTTGCTGAGATGGGCGCCGAGATTAAGGTTCACGATCCTTATGTCGAACACTGGTGGGAGTTCGAGCAGCAGGATAGCTACCCGGCAGCAGGCCAGAGCAAGGCAAGGTTCTTCCGCAACCAGGAAAAACTCAAAGAAATCAGGATCGATCAGAATCTCGAAAGCTCGCTTAAAGGTGTTGATGCAGTGATTTTCGCAGTTCCACATAAAGCCTACCTCGATCTCAATCCGGATGATGTTGTGAGAATGACCGGCCAGCCGGCTGCCATGATTGATTGTTTCGGAATCCTTTCTGATGATAAGATACGCCGATATTTCAAGCTCGGATGTGAGGTTAAGGGACTTGGCCGCGGCCATATCCAGCGGCTCAAAGAAGAAATCAGAAGTGTAAAGGAGCAATGATCATAAAGTAAGAAGAGGCCCCGGCGCCTCTTCTTTTTTAGTGCTCATCCTTGTCTTTGTCTTTATTTTTGTCTTTGTCTTTTACCTTGTTATTATCCACCTTTTGCTTTTTCTTGTCTTTATTTTTGTCCTTGTCTTTATCTTTGTCCTTATTCTTGTCCTTATTCCCATTATTGTCATCACCTGAAACATTGCCGGAGCTATTGTCATCATTCCCGTTGTCAGCCTTGTCACCCGAAGAATTGTCATTATCATTATCATCATTGCTGACATTTCCACCTTCTTCTTTCCCGGCATCAATTACTGCAGCAACTTCAAAATTGCCCTCGATGAGGGTGCTCAGTGCCGTGTTGGAAGATGAGTTTATTCTTATGACATTACCTGTACCGGGCACCGCCTTGCTGAAATCCACTCCTTCAAACAAAGCAACCACGTCGATCAGCACCCAGATATTGTTTGACATGCCTTCAACAATGTTTATCCCTGTCGAATTTTCAACCCTGAAGATACTTGTGTCGTTGTATTCATAAATAAACCTCCACCATTTGGTATTATTGGTATAGGTTCCGGCGATATGCATAGTGAAATGGTATCCTTCAGGCATATAAAGCATTGCCTGCAGAATTGTGTAAACTCCGGGCGCAACTTCTGCCGGCAACAATTCAGGCCGGCTTTTTCTGGCGATTAGATCTAAAGAATATGGGCCCCGGAGAATATAGTTATTCGGGTCATAGGTTGCTTGCTCGGAACCCTGCAGCCTGAGATCGATCTTCTCAAGGATCAGTATGGCTGTATCGATTAACATTCCATCTGCAGCAGCCGATCTTGGCGCCTTTTCCTGCATCAGTGTTTTCCCGACAGCCTTAAACCCGAGATTGACCGTTGTCTCATGGGACTCCTGATTTTCACATGCACTAAATACAAAAGGTATTAATAATGCATAAATGATTTTCGTTTTCATAAAGTTTAGTTTAGACATCCTTTCACACATAAGAACAAAAAGAGAAGTCGATAAGTTGATTAATTATTTAATTTATTACCTTTTAGATCACATATTTGAGCAATTATGAATGATGATCGATTTAACGACCTTGAAAAAAGCATTTATAGCGCCCTCGAAACCTATTCAAATGTGCACAGGGGCAGCGGGCATTTCTCTGCCGCGACCACGCGACTTTATGAGGAAGCCAGGATAATTGTGCTCGACTTTCTGGATCTGCAGCAGGAGAAATATGTTGTCCTGTTCTGTTCGGCTCTGAGGGCAGGGGATCTTTCCCGCGCACTAATGGCCGGAAGCTTCAGGATGATCTCCTCTAAAGAATCTGGCCTCGACATTGGCGTAACAGCCATAGCTGTTGAAAAAAGCAAGCTTCCCGGAGGAGCCCCGGTTCAGTCAGGGGGCGGTACAACTATAATCGTCTCAGCTGATAAGGTTGCATGGGGGGCAGCTCCTGATAAATTTGAAGCCGGCACACCTTCTGTCATCAATGTCGTTGCTTTTGCCAGATCTCTTCAACTTATCAGGAACCATGGCAAGGACTGTTTTGGCTTTGTGAAAGTCACTGATTATGTGGAATCTAATCAAGGTAATCAGAAAAACTTTTACGGGAAGGAGCTGCTTGAAAAGCTTAAGGATTCTGTGATCGGAAGAGATGTGCAGGTGCCCGTTATAAATGGGTCCGGGAGATACATCAATCTCGATTATGCCGCAAGTACGCCTTCGCTCCTTCCTGTTTGGGATACCTATATTAATACGTTGAAATCAGGAAATGCATCTTCGGAAAGATTGCTTAAAGCTGCAAGGTCAACAATCTCATCAATGGTGAATGCACCGGAAGATCTGTATGATATCCTTTTCACCCTTAATACTACGGAAGCGATCAACATAGTGTCATCCGGAACCGTGGATCAGGAAAATAGTTCTGCGATACTCCTGACCATTCTCGAACATAATTCCAACGACCTGCCATGGCGTTCAAACAACCCGGGAAGGATTATCAGGATCTATGCCGATAACGAAGGTTTCATAAGCACAAATGATCTTGAAAATATCCTTGAAGAACACAACACCAATGGCAATGAACGGAGAATAAGATTAATGTCCCTGAGCGGGGCATCCAATGTTACCGGCTCATGTAACCGGATTGAAGAGATTTGTAAAATTGCTCACAGGTACAAAGCTGCAGTGTTTATTGATGCTGCACAGCTTATTGCACATCGCAGGATCGATATGGAAAGCTGCGGTATAGACTTCCTTGTGTTCTCAGGTCACAAGGTTTATGCACCTTTCGGAACCGGTGTTTTGATTGCAAGAAAAGGAATGCTCGATCTGGGTATGGACAGGATAAACGAGATAAGATCATCCGGTGAGGAGAACCTTCCTGGAATAGCCGCTCTGGCTAAATCCCTGAGCCTTCTGCAGCGAACTGGCATGGACGTGATTATGGAAGAAGAACAAGCACTGTTAAAATATACGATCGACCGCATGTCGGAAATTGAGGGGATAAAAATTTATGGGATAAGCAATTCCCTTTCTGAGCGGTTCAGTGAAAGGTGCCCAGTCATTGCTTTCAGCCTGAAAAAGGTATGGCCAGACAAGATTGCGGCGGGACTTGCGAACCATGGCATTGGTATAAGATACGGTTGTCACTGCGCTCATCTTCTCGTAAAGAACCTTCTTCATGTGGGACCCTGGCTTGAGCGTTTTCAATTGATCATTGCAGGATTATTTTCACACATGAAGTTTCCGGGAGTTGCCAGGGTAAGCTTTGGCCTGGGGACATCGCATGATGATATAGACCGGTTCATTGAATCATTGAAAAAAATTAACACTGGTACTGGTTTCGAAACCAAACCCACGTTAAAAACAAGGATGAATGATTTTGTTGAATCAATCAGGAAGCAAGTTTTCGCCTGAAAACAGAGGATTACCGGCAAATCTGAGAATGAAGGAATTACTGTATTTTTTTGTTTAATTCTCCTTCATTTTCTTTTAAACTATTCTTAACCTCATCTTAATGATGCAGGGTGCGGATTTCACGATCTTTACCATGGGATTCCTTTTGTCCGACTTCAACAAATCCTTAGAACAATAATCAATTTAAAAATCTTTTTTTCATATGAAAAAACTATCACTATTCCTGGTGCTGTTCAGCACCCTGACCAGCATTCTAATGACTGATTGTAAAAAAGACCCTGTACCTCCTACACTGACAACGGCAGGGGTTACTGAAATTACCGTCAATTCGGCTAAAACAGGTGGAAATATCACTGACGACGGCGGATCGGGAGTGACTGACAGGGGAGTTGCCTATGGGCTGGCCGCGGAACCGGCAGTTACAGATAATTACGTGAGCGCAGGATCCGGTGCGGGAGATTTCACCGTTGATCTGAAAAACCTTACCGAAGCAACTTTATACTATGTCCGTGCATATGCAACGAACGCAGCAGGAACAGCTTACGGCAGCCAGGAGACTTTCACAACGGCAGCAATTACTCTGGCAACAGTAACCACAAAGACAGTCACCGGAATAACCTACACCACGGCAGTGGCGGGAGGTGATATACCTAATAACGGGGGAGCTGACATCACAGAAAAAGGGATCTGCTGGAGCACGACCGAAAACCCGACAATCGAAAACAGCAAAACCACAGATGGCACAGGCAACGAAAGTTTTACAAGCAACATCACCGGACTGGCTGAGAATACAACATATTATGTAAGGGCGTATGCCACAAACTCGAAGGGAACCGCGTACGGTAACCAGCAGGCTTTCAGCACTCCTGCGATAAGCCTTGCAACTATCGAGACCAAAGCGGTATCGGGCATTACTCCTGCTACAGCTGTCTCAGGCGGAACCATCAGCAGCGATGGTGGTTCCCAGGTAACAGCAAAGGGAATATGCTGGAGCACAACTGAGAACCCGACAATAGAAAGCACACACACTACTGACGGAGCTGGAATTGATCCGTTTAACAGCAACCTTACAGGTTTGATGCCTGGTACAACATATTACGTCCGGGCATATTCGACAAACGTCAAAGGAACCTCATACGGCAACCAGGTTTCATTCACCACCGCAGCCGGTGTTGCAACTCTTACAACAAAACCGGTAACCGCGATTACCTTCACAACTGCAAGTTCGGGAGGTGATGTGCTGAGCAATGGGGGATCTGCCATAACTGCAAAAGGAATATGCTGGAACACGGCAGAGAATCCAACCATTCAGAATAACTTCACAACCGATGGAACAGGAAACGAAGGATTCGTAAGCAGCCTGACCGGCCTCAGCGTAGGAACAGTCTATTATGTGAGGGCATACGCTACAAACGGCGCCGGCACATCCTATGGAAACCAGGTTACATTTACGTCGGCAGCAATAGGAGTTCCTGTTTTGGTTACAAAGCCAGTATCAGCAATCACGTTCACGACTGCCCGCTCGGGTGGTGAAATATCAAGTGATGGCGGAGCTTCAGTCACAGCTAAAGGTATAGCCTGGGGCACCGCTGAAAACCCAACCATTGAGGGCAATCACACCAGCGCCGGATCTGGCACTGAAAGCTTCGACGGGAATATGACCGGTTTGACAGACGGAACCGTCTATTATGTGCGTGCGTATGCAACCAACAGCATCGGAACGGCATACGGCAACCAGGTCTTCTTTACAACAACCGCTGCCAGCATTCCGACAGTGACCACAAAACCGGTAACCGAAATTATGCCTTTCTCGGCAAAATCTGGTGGTGACATATCGGCCGATGGCGGAGCCGCAGTGACGGTAAAAGGCATTTGCTGGAGCACAAGTGAGAACCCGACAATTGAAGGAAGTCACACTACGAACGGAACAGGTTCTGCCGGATTCGATAGCAACCTGACAGGCCTGCACGACAGCACAACCTATTATGTACGTGCATATGCAACCAACAAGGTCGGAACTGCATACGGACCACAGGTGACATTCATGACAAAGCCCTCATCTTCACCCATACTTACAACTACAGCGCTATCAGCACTTACTTCCACGACAGTTGTTACCGGAGGAACAATCTCAAGTGATGGTGGCCTCGCTGTAACTCAGAGAGGTGTTGTATGGGGAACTGCAACCAATCCAACAACAGCAGGTAACAGGACAACCAATGGCACAGGATCTGGTGCATTCACCAGCAATGTTACCGGATTGACAAACGGCACAATATACTATGTAAGAGCCTATGCAACCAACAGCAAAGGCACAACCTACGGAAATGAGATTACTTTCATAACACCTGTGACAGATATCGAAGGCAACGTTTACAAGACTGTAAAAATCGGTAACCAGATCTGGATGGCTGAGAACCTGAAGACAACAAGGTTCAGAAACAATGCTCCCATCCCGCTTGTAACCGGTACAGCCGAATGGATTGCTCTTGACACAGTTGCCACGCCGGCATATTCATGGTACAACAACCTCCCGGCAAACAAGGATGTTTACGGTGGAGTATATAACTGGTATGCAGTGGGAACAGGGAACCTCTGCCCGGCAGGCTGGCATGTTCCGACCGAACCGGAGTTCCAGACTCTTGAGATCACTCTTGGTATACCCGCTGACAGCATACAGACCTGGGGATGGAGAGGGAACAATGTTGGAACACATATGAAAAACACAACAGGCTGGACGGGGGGCAATGGTGACAACACATCAGGATTCTCGATATTGCCTGCAGGATACAGGGCCTGGGCTGATGGCACTTTCAGAGGTGCAGGAATAATTGTGTACTACTGGCTTGCAAGCGACGACGCAATCAACCATAAACCGGAACAGGGATGGTACAGGCGCTTCGATGCAACAGATACAAGAGTTTACAAGGCAACAACACATAAGGGTGGCGGGAAAAGCATCAGATGCTTGAAGGATTTGTAGGATAAGTGTGAAATGTCAACCCTGGTGTCCTTTGCGTCTTAATTGCAAAGGACACTTTTTTTATGCTCAGTTCAGGTTAAAACCGGTGATCTCGACAGCAGGCCTTTCGCCTCTCGTATCCTCTTCTTTTACCTTCATCGTTATGACTTCCTGTTCACCCGGCATGAGAGAAACATAATTGTCGCTGTACATAACAGGCAGAATACGTTCCCCATTTTCCTTCCCTACAACTTTCAGCCTGATCATCAGTGCCGGGATGTCGGTTGCGTTAGTAAGGGTGGTCATTATTACCCATCCATCATCTGATCTGGAGGCCTTCGTATTGTAGCCAATATTTATGCCGGGAAGGCTTCTAAGCGCCTGGTAGTTTCCGTCTTCAGATCCCCTCCAGTAAAAATTCCGTGATATTACTTTACCATTTTCCTCCAGGGTTAGCCTGATGAAATGAACCTTCGATACCTGTGCAGGAAAAACAAGCTTAAAGCATGTTACCGTTGAATCTTCGCGACAGCCCAGCGCTGCTTCCTTTTCCCATTGAAGGGTTCCATCCATATTGTAAATCTGAGCCTTTGCGGTTAGATCCATACGGTCGTGTGCATTGTAGTTAACAACCTCAATATTGTCAAAAACAGGGTTCCATTGGATATGAATAGCTTCCGATGCTTTCTTGCATCCGAAATAAGCTGCGGTAGGTTCGAGGTAATAATCATAAGTCTGCCAGACCATCGATGGCCAGGCCGGGTGGCTCATCCACAGCAGCAATCCCTGCCTGTACCTGCTCCGGCCTTCAAACATCCCCCGGTAACCATTGTAATTGATCCATTGGGCAAGGTCAGTGAACTCCTTCGCATCCTTCACCGGGCCAAATCCTTTGTTAACCATCTCGTTGAACGATG
>JBLNAO010000259.1:0-10891 GCA_050259395.1 Chloroflexota bacterium | reverse complement strand
GTGCCCCTGACAAGGTTGATCAACATTGTTTCAACATTGTCATTCAGGTTGTGGGCTACGGCAATGAGGTCAAAATTATTTTCCCTTCTTATATCTTCAAACCAGTCATATCTGAGTTCCCGGGCGGCCATCTGAATAGAGATCCCTTTCTCATCTGCATATGCTTGAGTGTTAAAACGCACAGTGTAGAAAGGGATATTATTGTTTTCAGAAAATTTTCGGACAAGCTCTTCATCCAGGTCTGAATCATTTCCTCTCAGGGAGAAGTTGCAGTGCGCTATTCCGGTATCATATGGAAGATGAAGGAACATGTGGGCCATGGCCATTGAATCGATGCCTCCGCTCACTGCGAGCAGAACTTTTTCACCATGCCCTATAAGCCGGTGACCGGCAATGAAACCGTTGACTTCAGCAAGCATATAATTTGTTCGTTATACAAAAATATGCTTTTATTCATTTATGTGTGAAAGAAAGAGCAGTGCTTCATCCTTTTTTCAAAGCCCTTCTCTTCTTTCTGCTCCCTCGTGTCATCATCCAGGCGAAGACGAATGTTGTGGCAAGCACCTTCACTGCCGTTGTGGTGATGAATTGCTTCTTATTGTATTTCCGTTCAGCTTTCCAGCCCCGTTTCGCAAAGATACTGGGAATGAACCCTCTTTTGAAATCGTTCAGGAAACCTTCCCAGATATTGATCCTGTCTGCAAAGATCAGGGGGAACCAGTGACCAAAGCTCGATTCTCTGTACCTGAAAGCAAGCCGGCGGATAATGCCGCTTAATCCTGATAACGGAGCCGGGGTGCCGAAGTCGGAAGTGATCTTGGGGCGCTCATTTGAATGAAGCACTTCGATATTTTTTCGCTTTTGTTTCGGCTTCTCATTATCACGCCTGTTATGATCGTCGCCGGTGTTATTCTTCATCGGGTATATGGGCTCACTCTCAGGATCCGCAATACCCCTTCCCTTAACCCTGTGTGTTTTTTCTGTTAATGTTTCCATATTGCTGTTTAATAAGTTGTTACAGTGATGATAACCGGCTTAAACATATTGTCGGGCATGGCGGAGAACTTCCAGTAAGCATCCGATTTATCTGACAAAAGGAAAAGGCGTTTTGTTCAATTACCTGTAAGGAATAGGCGAAGGCTCACCGGTCTCGAAATCCTCCATCCTTAAGGGTTGCTCCCCGGACACTGTAATATAGTTGATCCTTGAATATTGCGGAGGATCTGGAAAAAAACCGATCCTTATCTGAAACGTATTGAAAATAAGGTTATCATTTCTGACTCTCAAGCCAATCCCTATTCCTGAAAGCCTGGTTCCTTTGGTCAGAAGCTGGTTGGTTCCGGACAGAGATGAAATATCGGCAAATCCGAAGAATGCAAACCTGAAACCATAAACATTCACAGGGCTGAAGACAACTGATTCAAGGCCCAGGGTGATCCGCTGTCTTCCATGGATTGAGTCATTTCGAAAACCTGAAAAACCATTGTCCTTATAATATTTAAGGTATTCGTCCAGGTTCCTGTCGAATCCACGGGTGAAATCGAGGGTGACAAAATTCCTTATCATGCTGCGCCCTACAGGCAGGAGGTTTGAGAAATAACGCGAACGGAGGAAAACTATTCCCTGTTCAGTCTGATGGTTATTGATATACGATCCGAATCCTGCAGCTGAATGCAGGTAACCAAAACCATCAAATAATTTTCCGAATGAAATCTCCGAACCTGCATAGTTTCTGGTCTTGAATTCATTTAATTCCCTGCCAATTGTAACCTTTATCAGGCTTCCGTAAGGAATATCTTCCGTCCTTCCATAAGAATAAACCAGGTTGCTTTTATAAAATCTTTGTCGCGTCAGGGCTAATGATGCGAGTAACATCCTGTACTTCTGAAGCGGATGATATGAATCAGGCAGGATGAAAGGCCTGTCGAGAACATTGTTGTTTGTGTACCGTGCGCTCATTATAAATCTTGTCACGGTATTACGGTTTAAAAGGAATGACCTGGCGATCCAGTAATTCTGGATGTTATACCTGAATGGTTGAGGAATATCCATTGTATCGAGGTCTTCAAACCTGTACATGTGCTCGACTGAGATTCCTCCGGCATATTTTGTCTCCGAGCTGACAAATTTGCGGTTGAGCTGGATACCGTATGATTCCTCACCAAGACCATCATGATAGAAAATCCTCAGGTTAACGAATGATTTCGCGAGGTTGTCAACAATATAGTGAATGCCGAAACCCGGCGAATCGGGTTTGTCACTGTCGAACGGCATTTCAAATCCAAGCTCATGTCCAAGCCCGAAAATATTGTTATCGAACAGTGACACTTTGCCGCTGGTCAATCCAGATGGCGAATAGGTCCCTCCAAGAGAGTATACATCCTTTGTTATTATCTGCACATCAACTTCATCCTTCGATACAGGTATCACAATTATCCTTGCATCATCAATAAATGAAAGGTCCCTCAATAATCTTTCATTATCGCTCAGAAGGATAGGAGAGACCGTGTCACCCGCACTGAAAAGGAGATTGTTCCTGATAACCAGGTCGAGCGTATTGATATGCGTCTTGTTCAGGAGATTCTGAGCTTTAAAACCTTTGTAGGTTGCGGGCTTATCTATGTCAGAGCCAAAAACCGAAAGCCTTGTGACATCTATTTTCCTGATTTTCTTACCGGAATAAGCAATGTACATCAATTCGCTTTTTCCTTCTGTATTCTTGCTGCCATGAGGTTGGGGAGCCACTACGACAATGTCATACAGCTTCCTGGTGAATTTATTTTTTGAGGCTTTTTGCTTCAGTGAATCCAGGAAGAGCATGTTCTTGTCCCTGAATCCGGGTGCCTGGCGCAAAAGAGAATAATCTCCCGCCTCGCCGGTAAGCCTCAGCTCAATTCTTGAATAATTTACTTTAGAGATGCTCTCCCCCTGGGGGTATGCCGGTGCGCATACACTAAGGAACAAAGCGAAGGAAAGAAGTGCAATTGGTATGTTTTTAACCCTGGTTATAACCATCAGGTCTTTTTATTATTGCCATTCAGAACATCATCGGAATTAAATTGAAAACCAAGTCTTTTGCCTGTGATAACCCTTGAATGCTGGATCTTTGCTTCAGCCTGTCCCACCGAAGCAATCTTTACCGTGTCATACGGCGGAACGAGAAGATCGAACTCGAGTGCGTACTGGATTGCCGTTGAAATAATAACCTGCAACGATTGTTTCGAGATCTCCTCGCTTCCGTAATTGGTGAAGAGCATGCCCATCTGCCTCTTTCCTTCAACAAAATATTGTTTCTCGTGATTGATGAATATTCTGGCAATAAGATAGCCGAGATCATCCTGCCTTGAATATTTGAATGAGTCAGCCAGAAAGTTATAGATGTTGATGATCCCGGAATATGCGTTGTACTTGTTTTTTTGAATGTATGCAGTTTTCCATGCAGGATGTTCCCTGTCGAACTGGAAAATATTGGAATGCATGCTGAAAAGCAAAAGATCGCCCGCAACTTTGAGCTGGGCGTCGAAACCACTCCGGTCGATATACTCGAGCTTCACCCTTGAGTCAAGTCCTTCAATACTGGTGTTCAGCTCCTTTGCCATTCCTTTCAGAACATCCTTCATATTGTTGAAGGCTTCGAGCGTATTGTCATAAACCTTCTGTTTGAGGACGGATTTTTCTTTCAGAGTGGCAACAATAGCCTGCTTCTTTTCATCAGGTCCGGGCATAGGGATTAATTTAGGGTAAATAAAGGTATAAATATCTGAAAAAAATAATCAATATGACCTTGCAAAAAGCACCCTCCTTTTTGAAGGCTTGCCCGTGTAAATACATTTTCCTTCTTCCTCGGGGCTGTCGAAAGGTATGCACCTTATTGTTGCTTTTGTTTCATCCTTGATCTTTTCTTCAGTTTCCTTTGTACCGTCCCAGTGAGCCATGATGAAACCTCCCTTGCCGTCAACAATCTTCAGGAAATCATCCCATTTGTCTATGTAGAAGGTATTCTCTTTCCTGAAATTCAGTGCTTTATTGTAGATGTTCAATTGAATTTCGTCAAGAAGCCTGGGAATGAAATCAGAAATGCCGTCCGATGGCAAAACCTGTTTCGTAAGAGTATCGCGACGCGCAATCTCGACTGTTCCGTTTTCGAGATCACGGGGGCCCAAAGCAATCCTTACCGGAACACCTTTCAGTTCGTAATCGGCGAACTTCCATCCAGGTGTGTTATTGTCGCGGTCGTCGTATTTCACTGAAATGCCTTTTGATTCGAGGTCTTTCCTGATCTTATTTGCCACTTCTGAAAGAGCCGGCAGCTGGTCTGCCTTCTTGTAAATAGGCACAATCACAACCTGGATCGGAGCAAGCTTCGGGGGAAGGACCAGGCCGTTATCATCGCCATGGCCCATTATAAGGGCGCCCATCAACCTTGTTGAAACACCCCATGATGTTGCCCATACATAGTCGAGCTTACCCGTTTTATCGGTGAACTGAACATCGAACGCCTTTGCGAAATTCTGACCGAGAAAGTGGCTTGTTCCTGCCTGCAGAGCCTTGCCGTCCTGCATCAGGGCCTCGATAGCATATGTATCAAGTGCTCCTGCAAATCTCTCATTCTCACTTTTATAGCCCTTTACAACAGGAAGTGCCATGGAGTTCTCGGCGAAGGTGGAATAAACGTTGATCATTCTTAGTGTCTCTTCAACAGCTTCCTCACTGGTGGCATGGGCAGTGTGGCCTTCCTGCCAGAGGAATTCAGCAGTCCTAAGGAAAAGACGTGTTCTCATCTCCCATCTTACAACATTCGCCCACTGATTTATTAGGATGGGTAAATCCCTGTATGAGTGAATCCAGTTTTTATATGAGTTCCAGATAATTGTTTCCGATGTCGGACGGATAACCAGCTCTTCCTCGAGTTTTGCTGAAGGATCAACAATGACTCCGCCCTTTCCGTCATTCTTAAGCCGGTAATGAGTGACTACTGCACATTCTTTGGCAAAGCCTTCCACGTGGGATGCTTCCTTGCTGAAGAAAGATTTCGGGATCAGCAATGGGAAATATGCATTGACATGACCCGTTTCCTTGAAAAGCTTATCCAACCCTGCCTGGATCTTTTCCCAGATGGCATAACCATAAGGCTTTATCACCATGCAACCTCTAACTGCTGAATTCTCTGCGAGATCGGCTTTTATTACAAGATCGTTATACCACTGTGAATAGTTTTCCTCCCTGCTTGTTAAAAATTTCGCCATTTTTATGGTATGGAATTTGTTTATTCTGCTTTAAAAAAATAGATTGCGCAAAAATAAGTAAAAAGTTCTGTTATTTCTTAAAAGAACCTGCCTGATCAAAATCAACAAAATATAAGTCGCGAAAAATGATTATTTTTGAAGTAGAAACGGAAAAGTTAAAAGTAAGTTAAAATATATATTCATTTGGTACAGTATTTGTTGGAATTTAGAAAAAAAGAGGGGGAATAAAATGAAAAAGTTATCTTACATATCGCTGCTTGCACTTCTGACACTCGGTGCCTGCAATTCAAGCCTTTACACGGGGGTTGAGTATGATGATGTATATTTTCAGTCATCAGATCAGCCTGTAAGGAAGATAAGCCCACAGGATAACCAGGCATTTAATGGCAGCACAGACCAGTACTATGATAATATATATGCATCCGACACTCTCGTTTCAGAAGAATACCAGGATGCAGTTGATTATAATAATAATGAAGCCATAAGCGATAACGGCTATGAATATTATGATGATTATGGTTATTCTTATGCCGGCAGGCTGAGGAGATTTTATGGAAGCAATTACTTCGATCCTTACTGGAGAGATCCGTTCTACTTCAGCTACGGGTATCCTTACAGCAGCTTTGGCTTTGGATATGGAAGACCTTATTATTATGGTTCTTATTACTATGGTGGGTTCCCTTATTACGATTACTGGGATCCATACTATGGTTTTGGTGGTTACGATCTCTCTTATGGCATGTATCCCTATAATTATGGATTCAGATATGGAATGTACAGTGGGTACTATGGCGGTTATTACGGAGGGTATTATGGTGGCTTGTATGGTAGCGGATATCCATATTACCGCAACGCAGAAAATACGGTTGCATACGGAAGAAGCAACAGGCCGAGCACCATGTCTTCGAGGTACAATTCCGGTACCGGCATAACCGGCACTACCAGGAGCTCTGCATATTCAGGAACACCAGGAACAACAGTTTCGCGCAGGGCAAATGCAACCTCTACCACAGCTAATTCTTCCACGGCATCGTCAAGAAGAGAATACAGCTCAGCAAGCCGTTCAGTAACCGGAACCAGAACACAGGATCCTTCAAAAGGAACCACCGCAGTTCGTTCCAACACTGCTCAGAGGCCTGCAGCAACAAAGCCTGAGTACAACAGCGCAAACCGTTCATATACCCCCAGCTACAATAATCCCAGGATGCCTGCACGTCCATCATATAATAACACAAGATCTGCTGAAACACAGAACATAAGCAGAAGCCAGGGAACGGTGCGCACTCCTTCTTCCCAACCGTCAAACCAGGGATCTTATTCGGCTCCGGGAAGAGCTGGATCTTCTTCATCAGGATATTCTAATCCATCTTACTCGGCACCAAGGAGATCAGAATCATCTTCTTCAGATTATTCGGCACCGGCAAGGTCATCAAACACATACAGGAGCGTAGCTCCGTCTAACAATGCAAGGTCAGCCGAAACATACAGGACTCCCAGTTACTCTGCACCTGCAAGAAGCTATTCATCTCCGGGCAGCAGCAGCAGTAACGGAAGTTCGTACTCCAGCCCAAGATCATACGGAGGGTCATCATACAGCGGCGGTTCTTCGGGCAGCTCTTACTCCGGCGGATCTTCATATTCTGGAGGCTCTTCTTCTTCCGGCTCATCAGACGGCGGAAGCAGATCATCAGGCGGTTCATCATCCGGCGGCAGAAGGTGATCATATTACCTTCACCTCTTTAAAGAGGAATTATAAACAATAGAAAAACAATATGTTATGAAAAGGTTAAGTTTCGTAATTGTCATAATTCTGTCCATCTCTGCCGGGGTAATTGCCCAGAATGTCGATGATGCCCTGAGGTATTCACAGATTTTCTATGGAGGAACTGCAAGATTCATGTCCATGGGAGGGGCTTTCACGGCGATCGGAGGAGATATTTCATCGATAAGTCAGAATCCTGCCGGACTTGGAGTGTTCAGATCTTCGGAAATTACATTATCGCCGCAGCTCGCTCATATCAAAACGAATGCGGGTTTTTATGGACGCACAACAGATTACATATATAATTTCAACCTCAACCAGGCAGGGATTGTCAGCAATCTTATTTCAAACGAGAGCGGTCTGATCTCCCTCAATCTTGGTTATTCATTCAATAAGACAAACAACCTTAACCAGTCGATAAGGATCCAGGGAATCAACACCAACAGCTCCATGGCTGATTATTGGGCAGCTTCGAGCGAAGGCAAAAGATTTTCAGAACTTGTTGATGATGCTGGTCTTGCCTCCGAAGCATGGATAATAGACACGCTTACAGGATCCGGAGGATTATCTTACGGCACTGTTTTCTCAAACTACGGAGATAACCCGCCTTCAATTTACGGTCAGAATGTAAGAAGAATTGTTACATATGAAGGGTACACCGGCGAGCATGCTCTTTCGATAGGAGGTAACTATAATAACAAGATTTTCTTTGGAGCAACCCTCGGCATTAGCAAAATTAAATTCACAGGCAACTTCGAACATCTTGAATCGACCAGCGTAAACCTGCTTTCCGGTTTTAAAAATTTCGTCTTCACAGACCATTACGAAAATTCAGGAACAGGTTATTCATTAAAGATCGGGGCTATTATCAAGCCTGTTGAAATGCTTCGTATTGGTGTCGCATTCCATTCGCCAACATGGTACAGGATCAATGAATATTTGTACCAGAATATGTCATCAAACCTTGACCCTAAAGTTTTTAATGTCAATCCACAAAGGTTTGAATATGCCCTTGCAACGCCGTTCAGGGCACTTGCAGGCGCCGCTGTTCAGATAGGCAAGATGGGACTTGTAAGCGCTGATTATGAATTTGCAGATTACAGCACTGCACGTTTTTCTGAGACAGGTGACGGGTTTGATTACAGCGAGAAGAACCTTGCCAACAAGAATACCCTCAAAGCCGCCCAAAATTTAAGGCTGGGAGGTGAACTGAGGCTTAACAAACTTTATCTGCGCGGAGGATTCGCTTACTATGGAAAAGCATTCCAGCAAGGTGAGGATAACAGTAACCTCGATTATACCTCAATATCCGGTGGAATCGGTTTCAGGGAGCAGAGAGTATCGATCGATTTTGGTTTCACAAATTTCATGTACGACCAGAAGTACATACTTTATCCTCTAGATACCAATGCATTCAACCCGGCGGTAGCCAATCTGAATACCAACAGGAACATGTTCACTCTTACAGTCGGATATAAATTCGGTTACTGATCAGGAATTAGCTGTTTTCTATTTATCTGAGAGACGGGTCTGAGACCCCCGCCTCTGCATCTGTTGAAGATAATTCATCGCATCGGGACCAAGGTTGAATATCAGGTCAATGATGCTGAGGTTGGGCACAAATTCGTGTGTTGCGCTGAAAACCTGGAGATATCTTTTGTGAAGGAATATTTCTTTCCCTGGTTCAAGCCTGTAACGATAATCGTATGTTTCACCGGCTGGTGCTTCAAAAGAATCTGTTGGTGTAATCATCTTCCTGATTTTCAGCATTTTCAGAAGCGTTTTCAGCAGGTCCATGTTCAGGTTCCAGAGAAGATCGTGATCTGCATTGATTATTTTTTCAAGCGGTTCATAGAAAAAATCAAAATATGGCGAGCAGCGGTAACAAGAAACAATGGCACGGAGGTGCACCTGTTTCCATCTCTTTGAATGATCGATCCGTATCTCTGTTATGGGGATCTTGTGGCGGCTGCCTTCATAAACGGGCACAGACAGGAGGTGCGAACCGTGGGATGAAAGCAAATAGCAACGATTCCTGTATGACTGCTTGATATAATTTTCTTTTGCTTCAATACAGACCTCACCGGCTTTTGTTATCAGGGAAAAATAATCTGCCGGCGGAAGGTAGGCTGTTGAGATCAAAAGTTTTTCCGGCATCTGTGTTTACTGAAGTTTGTTGATCATGCTGGCGCTGAAACCTGCACCAAAACCATTGTCAATATTGACAACTGTCACTCCGGTCGAACAGCTTGTGAGCATCGCAAGAAGCGCCGAAATACCGCCGAAATTGGCTCCATAACCAACACTTGTTGGAACTGCGATCACAGGTTTGTCAACCAGCCCTCCAACAACACTCGCAAGAGCTCCTTCCATGCCTGCAATTACAATTATCACCCTGCATTTCCTGATGTCTGGCAATTTGTCGACAAGCCGGTGGATTCCCGCAACACCTGCATCGAAGATCCTCACGACATTATTCCCGAGAAGCTCAGCCGTAATTGCGGCTTCCTCTGCTACCGGCATGTCAGAAGTGCCTGCCGTTATCACCGCAATGCTGGTGACAGGGCATTCCGGCTTCTTCTTCTGATATGATATAATTCTTGCAACAGGATGGAATACAGCATCCGGGGCAATTTCCTTGACTGCTTCGAACATCTCATTGGTTGCCCTCGTACCGATAACATTGTTTTCCCTAAGTGACATGATCCTGAAAATCTCTTTTACCTGTCCGACAGTTTTTCCTGCACAATAAATAATTTCAGGATAACCCGTTCTCATTTCACGATGATGATCGATCCGTGCAAAACCAAGATCAGTATAAGGAAAATTCTTCAGCGATTCAAGAGCTTTTCCGACACTGGTCTCACCGTTTTTAACTTCGGTCAGTAGTTTTTCAACGTCTTTTGCATTCATCTTTATTGCTTTTCAGGGTTTGAGCTGCCGGTTCTGTATCCTTCCAGATCCAAAGATACATATCTGAAACCTGATTTCCTCAGACCGGCTATAATCTGGTCGCGGACTGGTTTCTGGATTATCTTTTCAATGTATCCCGGAAGGCATTCTATCCTTGCCAGGTCACCATGTATCCTCACCCTTGTCCCGGGAAAGCCATATTCGAATAAGAGATTTTCAGCTTCCTCAATCATTCTCAGATCCTCTTCGGTTACTTCAGTGTCGTAAGGGATCCGCGTAAGCAGGCAGGCCATGGCAGGCTTGCTCCATATTTCAAGGCCTTCTTCTTTACACAGCTGCCTTATCTCTTCCTTTGTAAGTCCGGCCTCAAGCAACGGGCTTCTGATCGCGAGTTCTTCAAGGGCTTTCATTCCAGGCCGGAAATCGCGCGTGTCATCGGCATTTGTTCCGTCAACAATATGCTTAAGGTTGTTTTTTTGTGCGAATTCCTTAAGCCTGGTGAAAAGGTTTTTCTTACACAGGTAGCACCTGTTCAATGGATTATGGCGAATAATTTCAGGAAAATCGATATTCAAAATACTATGCTTTATTCCATGCCTGCCCGTGAATTCAACTGCATCAGAGATTTCGTTTGCGGGAATATACGGAGTTCTGATTGTTACGGCTGTCACATCCTTCTTCATGAGTGCATGTGCCCGGTGGAGAAGGAAGGAACTGTCGACTCCCCCCGAGAATGCCACCACAAACGACCCCAGTTCCTGCAATATTGAATTGAGTTTTTCTACTTTTTTCAAAGACATATTTTACCTGTTAACCCTTAAATTATTTGGAGGTTTTGCTGATTAATTTTGAAAGGATACGAGAATAAACTTCCTTGACCGGAATGTTTTTTTCAGATGCAATCCTTCTGCAATCATCATATTCTGGCTTCACCGACACTTCGTTACCTCTGAAATATGACCTTTTGATA
>JBLNAO010000258.1:0-7077 GCA_050259395.1 Chloroflexota bacterium | reverse complement strand
CCTCTTCCCATTCCGAACAGAGAAGTTAAGCCCGCCAGCGCCGATGGTACTGCTTTATTGTGGGAGAGTAGGTCGTCGCCGACTTTAAAATGAAAGCCTCAGTGAAAACTGGGGCTTTTTTTGTTGCTCACTTTGACAGGCTCATTGAGCGGACTTCGACAGGCTCAGTGAGATATCGTGAGCTATACATAATATCATTTTGGATCTGTCACCTCAATCTTATCGCTCACTGAGCTTGCCGAAGTGAACATATTTCTCTTATATTTGACCAAAAGGGAACCAACCAGATGCCATATAATTCCGATCTCCATATACCTGAAGGGGTGATCATTGCCGAAACACTGCTCAGCATATTTAACCACCAGCAGCTTCATGATGCCATCGAGGAAACCGAAAACGATCCTTTAAAACTTATCGATGCCCTCCTCGACCAGATTGACCTTAAATATGAAATTCCTGAGGAAGATCTGAAAAACATCCCTGCGACCGGACCTTTTATCACTGTTTCAAACCATCCGTACAAAGGCATTGATTCAATGCTTCTCTATAAGATCATTTGCGGAAGAAGGAAGGATTTCAAAATAATGGCCAGCTACCTTCTTCAGAAAATAGAGCCTTTGAAAAATATAGTCATTCCTGTAAATACATTCGAGACATCCGGACGGGGGAACTCATCACTGACCGGAATCAAGGAAGCCATTACACATCTTAGAAACGGCCATTGCCTCGGTATATTCCCGACAGGGGAAGAATCACTTCACATGGAAATATCAGATGTTATAACGGACAAGGAATGGCAAAACCCGGCAATAAAGCTGATTAAAAATTCCAATGTGCCGGTAGTTCCTGTCTATTTCCATGGAACAAGAACGCGATTGTCCCGTATCATCGGCAGAATACATCCAATCCTCAGATTCGAAGACCTGCCCACTGAATTAATGAAGCGAAACAGGACAGTTAAGGTCCGGATTGGCACCCCTTTGTCAAAAAAGGAGCAATCTGAATTCAGGGATTTCTCACATTACGGCCGGTACCTCAGGGCACGAACATATTCCCTGGGGTCAGCTCTTGAGGCTAAAAAATTCTTTTCATTTCCCCCAATGCTCAAAAAAAAGGCCGACGCATTAGCCGAAGCTATTCCGCCTGATCTCCTTACAGCTGAATTCAATTGCATAAGGCAGGAATTCGAGTTATTTTCAACAGGCTCTTATTCAGTAATCTGCGCACCCACAACACGAATACCCAATATATTCCTTGAAATCGGCAGGCTCCGGGAACTGACTTTCCGGCAGGTGGGTGAAGGCACCAACAAAAGCATCGATATCGACGAATATGATCTTTATTTTAACCACCTGTTTATATGGGATACAGCGCAAAACAGGATAGTTGGCGCCTATCGTATCGGGAAAGGGCAGGAGATAATCTCACAATATGGGATAAACGGGTTTTACATAAGTTCACTTTTCAGGATCAGGCATACCTTTTCGACTGTGCTTAAACAGTCGCTTGAACTTGGCAGATCGTTTATCACTGTGGAGTACCAGAAAAAGGCATTCCCTCTGTACCTGCTATGGAAAGGCATAATGTTCTTCCTTCTGAAACATCCTGAGTACAGATACCTGATAGGACCGGTAAGCATCAGCAATGACTTTTCAAAATATTCCAAAAACCTGATCGTTTCGTTCATCAGCAAATATTTCACCGATCACGAACTTGCAGCTGAAATAACACCCAGGAAAAAGTTTGTTGTTAAACATTTCACAGAAGCCGACAGCAATATTTTCATCGATACATCTGAGAATGACATAAGTAAAATAGAAAAGATCATAATGGATATTGAACCCGGTTACAGGCTGCCTGTATTACTGAAAAAATATCTTGAGATAAACGGAAGGATCATTGGCTTCAATGTCGACCCGAAGTTCAATTATTGCCTCGATGGACTGATAGTTCTCGATATTTACAAGACCCCGCCTGAATTCATAAAAGGATTGTCGCGGGAACTCAACGATGCTTCAATCCTGGAGCGATTCATGATACACAATTAAATATGATGCAAAAAAAAAGGCGCCCCGAAGGCGCCTCTTTTATATTCACTCTGTTAATAGAATTTATATCTTTTGTCAACGATTTCGGCTTTTTTTCTCAGAGCTTCATAGGCCTCATACATTCCCCTCATCTCGAATGTCGATTTCAGCCTGTCCTGCATAACTTTCACATCTTCCTGCTGGGCAGGTGTGATGTTATTCACAGTAAGCATAAAGACTCCGTTCAATCCTTCCACCGGACCTTCAACCACTCCCTGTTTTGCAGCAGAAGCTGCAGCAACCAGGGCAGGCTCAGTGCCAACTCCCTGTACAGTGTATGATCTGAAATTGATTCCTGTTGCTTCCTGAACGGGCAGATTCATTTCCTGTCCGATCTGATCAAGGGTTTTCCCTTTTTTGCTGTTGAATTCCTCAGCGAGAATATCAGATTTCTTTTCCTTGATAACAGCAAACCTTACATCGTTTTCGACAGATTTGAGAGGCGCTGTTCCTTCTTCCTGGATCTTTGTGCAATAAGCCACAACATATTTGTCACCCACTTCGAAAACAGCCTGGCTGTTCTGGTCGAGAATGATTGCACCTTCATTGGCGGCCTGGTACAAAGACATAATCAGGTATCTTGGATTATCAAGCCCCGGAAGGGTTTTCTGCTGTGGAGCAACATCTGTTGCCACCCTTTTATTAAGGCCCTTTTCGGCAACTGCCTTGTTAAACTCCTCATATGTGTCGTTAGTACCGGCAAACATTGAAGCTTCATTATATATCCTCTGGTTCGTTGCAGAACCGGGGATTATCTTCCTGTCAACTATACCTATATTATACTTGCGTGTGGGTTTTGCGCGATCGAGTACCTGGATGATGTGAATGCCGAAAGTAGTTTCGGCTGTAACTATCTCACCTTTTTCTGCAGTAAAACAGGCATTATTGAAAGGCACCACCATTCTTCCTTCCGGGAACCATCCAAGATCACCGCCAAGCTGGGCTGACCCCTGGTCATCCGAATTGGTGAGCGCAATGGCTTCGAAGGGTGCACCGTTGCGAATAAGCTTAACCAGGCTGTCGGCCTGCTGTTTCACCATTGCAAGGGATCTTGACTGATTGGGGCTGAGGAGTATATGACGGGCATGTACTGAATCAGGCCTGTTTGCAACATCAATGAGTCTTGCCAGCTTAAATGAGCCATCCTCCTGGTAAGGACCGAAAACCGTTTTAGTGTCTTCCTGTTTCACAAACTCCTGTAGATTCTGCGGTACTTCATTTATAGGTACATAGAAACCAACATAGCGTGTGTCTGCACTAAGATTGATAAAATCGACAGGATTGTCGGATGCTGCAAATTCAACCTTGGTCTTGTTGATCCAGTCTTCAGCCTGTTTGATGTCTTCTTCGGAAGGTACGACATCGAAAGTTACATACTCGATATCCCTCAGCGCTGTGCGTTTGAAAGTTTCTTTGTGATTGTCATAGTATGACTGCAGCTCGGCACTGCTGACATTAACGGTTGAATCGGCTATTGATGAGAAGTTCTTCATCACATAGCTGAAATCTACATTGTTTGAAGCCAGAAGCTTGTCGAACTCAGCTTGTTTTGAAGTAACGTAAAGACCTTTTGAAACGAGTGTATTGTACTTGCTGTTCAGCCTGTCGTTCACTATTTCATTTTCAAAGAACAGCCAGTATCTCCTTGTGGCTTCGTCAACTTCGGTCTGCTTGAGAAAATTAACAAGGAATGATTTATTGAACATGCCTGTCTGAGGGTCGGTGAAAAGCTGCTGTACCACAGGATGCGGATTGTTGCCGAGAACAAGTTCGTCAACCTCTTCGTTTGTAACGCCTATTCCCAGATCCTCATACTGTGTATCAAGTATCTTTTCCCTGACCATCTGCTGCCATACCTGTTCGCGGAGGCTTTCTGTTGTGGCTTCATCAAGCGAAGATCTTCCTGACATTTTATAGATCTCGGTAAGGTTCTGGAGCCTTGCCTGGTAATCCTGGTAAGATACTTTTTCGCCGGCTATTTCCCCAAGTTCATAATACTTCCGCATTCTTCTGTTCTGATTTCTGCCGCTGCCAAAGAAATCACTGATGACAAATATGAAAAGTGAAAGCCCGATAAGACCCGCTACCAATACACCTGCTTTCTCACGCAAAAATTGAAGTGCTGACATTTACTATGTTCTTTAATAATTAATAGTTATCCTTTTTTATACAGGCGACAAATATAGCAAAATTTAATTTGGAGAAACACAATTATTTGTATCGCCTTTTCTCTTAATGTTTACAGTTACGGTTCCCTGTGCGGTTTACGGTCAAAGCTTCTTTGCTTAAGTGAATTTGGGAAAAAATGTCAGCTTATGTCTCCAAAATAAGGGGTAACATGAAAAAAATATATAATTATGTAAGAAAATACCCCTTTAATGTATGGGGTTAATTCGAAAATATATTTATTTTTGTCGCATAAACCCTTAATTAAAATGGCAGATTTAAGATTTAGCGCTTTAAGAGAAGTCTTCAACAGGGAGCCTGTGAAGATTTGTAGACCGGTTCATACCGTTTCAGAATATTTTGCAGAGAATGTTTTTGATTTGCCCAAGATGGAGCATTATCTTTCAAAGGAAGCTTACAAGGTAATCAAGAACGCGATCAGGGAAGGCAAGTCGCTCAGCAGGCAGGAGGCCGACCTTGTTGCCACAGGACTTAAATCCTGGGCTATTTCAAAAGGAGCAACACATTTTACACACTGGTTTCACCCTCTTACAGACGGGACAGCAGAAAAGCACGATGCTTTCCTCGAGATTGGCGACAACGGCGCCACAGTCGAGAAATTCTCAGGCGAAGTGCTTGTCCAGTCAGAGCCTGACGCATCGAGCTTCCCCAGTGGTGGAATTCGTAATACATTCGAGGCCAGGGGTTATACCGCCTGGGATGTTTCCTCACCCGTATTTATCGTCGGAACGACGCTTTGCATACCCACCATTTTTGTTTCATATACCGGTGAAGCGCTTGATTACAAGGCACCTCTTCTCAAAGCTTTGTCTGAGCTCGACAAGGCAGCTGTGGATGTCTGCCAGTATTTTGACAAGGATGTAAAGAAAGTCATATCAACACTCGGAGTAGAGCAGGAATACTTTCTTATAGATGATGCCCTTTATAATGCCCGTCCCGACCTCATGCTTGCCGATCGCACCCTTATGGGTCACCAGTCCTCAAAGGACCAGCAGCTTTCGGATCATTATTTCGGATCAATTCCTGAAAGGGTAATGGCATTCATGGAGGACTTCGAATGTGAGGCATACAGGCTGGGGATTCCCGTAAAAACACGTCATAACGAAGTCGCACCAAACCAGTTCGAATGTGCACCGATTCATGAAGAATGCAACCTGGCTATTGATCATAACCAGCTATTGATGGACATCATGAAGAGAATCTCACGGCGCCATAAATTCAGGGTTCTGTTTCATGAGAAGCCTTTTGCAGGTATAAACGGTTCAGGCAAGCACAACAACTGGTCGATCGCCACCGATACGGGGGTTAATCTCCTTTCACCCGGGAAAAATCCGAAAAGCAACCTTCAGTTCCTTACATTCCTGGTGAATGTGATCAAGGCTGTTAACGACAGCAATGACGTTCTCAGGGCTTCAGTAATGAGTGAATCCAATTCTTACAGGCTCGGCGGGCATGAAGCCCCTCCGGCAATTATCTCTGTTTTTGTGGGTTCGTACCTTACCAACATGCTCGAGAACCTGGCACAGAAAGTGACAGACAGGAAGATGACACCCGCACAAAAAACGGAGCTCAAGCTTGGGATAGGCAAGATTCCTGAAATCCTTCTCGATAATACCGACAGGAACCGTACTTCACCTTTCGCCTTCACTGGTAACAGGTTCGAATTCAGGGCGGTAGGCTCTTCTGCCAACTGCGGTGCCTCAATGATTGTACTCAATTCTGCGGTTGCCCATCAGCTTAAGATCTTCAAAAAAGATGTTGAAGCAATCATTAAAAAGGGAAGAAACAAGGATGAAGCCATATTCCAGGTGCTTAAAAAATACATCCTTGAGTCTGAAAGAGTGTTGTTTGAAGGCGATGGTTACAGCGCAGAATGGCACAAGGAGGCAGAAAAAAGGGGGCTCACAGCCTTACAGAGCGTACCTGAATCTTTAAAACTTTATCTTACCGATAAAGCAAAAGATGTTCTGGTTGGCAATGGAGTTTTTTCGGAGAAAGAGCTCGAAAGCCGTGTTGAAGTAGAGTATGAGAAGTTCACCAAAAAAATTCAGATTGAAGCAAGGGTTCTTGGCGATCTGGCTATAAATCATATTGTACCGACTGCGATCAATTACATGACCTCGTTGCTCGAGAATGTACAGAGGATCAGGGAAGTCTTCGATGACAGCGAGTTTGAAAAACTGGCTGGAGCACGCAAAGAAATGATCATAACAATCTCCGACCATATATCGTCCATAAAGAAAATGGTCAATGACATGATCGAAGAGAGAAAGAAGGCAAACAGGATAGAAGACTCATTCAAAAAGGCCCTGGTCTATGAGAATAAAGTCAAGCCTTATCTTGAGGAGATCCGGTACCATATAGATAAGCTGGAGCTTGTAGTTGATAATGAAATATGGCCGTTGCCGAAATACCGTGAAATCTTGTTTACCAGATAATTAGGTTGGTTGGTTGAAATGAAGGAGGATCCCGCAAGGATCCTCTTTTTGTTTTCTAGTAAACTTCGTTTATCGTGTTTTTACAATGGAAAATACTGCATGTATCTGAATTATGCAGAAATTTTTTATACCTCAATTGTCTCCCTCTCACCCGGGAGAGGGAGATTCAGAGGGAGAGGTCGTTGATACCGTAAGTCTTATACTTTTTGACTGCCTGCAGCGTTTATATTGATCTGAATTCCTTTAAAATTGATTACTTTTGTAGAATATTCCCCGAGGATCATGAAAAGGTTAGTCTCAGTCATAATTTTATTCATACTCATAGTCCTTCCCGATGTACAGGCTCAGAAGCGCAAAACGCAGAG
>JBLNAO010000257.1:0-3656 GCA_050259395.1 Chloroflexota bacterium | reverse complement strand
ATCAAAGATAGGAATGTCCTTTTTCTTTGCTAACTTAATGTGTTTTTTCGCATTTTCGGAAAACAATAATAATAAACGTCCTCACTCCGTTGATATTGCGGTAATAATTAAGAGATTGAAGCAAAAATACATCATACCTGCCGTTCTGTTACTTCAGTCTTTCGTCATGTTTTCGCAGGAAGCGGATTATGGTCATGGGTACCGGACCATTATGATGAACAATCCTGCATTTGCCGGTGCAACGGGCGATGGCATCCTCAGGCTTTCATACCTGAATTTTTACCCGGGCAATTCCTACGATCTCCATTCAATCCATGCATCTTACGATTCGTATTTCGAACCTCTTCACGGCGGCGCGGGGATATGGATCACAGACGATTACCTGGGCGGAATAATAAACGATATGAGGGGAGGTGTCAGTTATGCATACTCCTTACAGGCAGGTAAGGAATTGTTCATCAAGGCAGGCCTCTCCGCAGGCTTCTTTTACCGCGGGCTGAATTTCAGGGGCGCAGTGCTTCCTGATATGATCGATCCCATTGGAGGAGTAATGTTTCCCACCGGAGAAACACTCGTTCCCGGATCGAGTACAGCATTTGACGCAGGTACAGGTTTCCTGTTCATTTACAGGGATTTTGTTGGAGGTTTTTCAGTAAATCACCTGTTTGAGCCCGACCTTTCCCGCGGGGCACAAACAGAAAGGCTGAAGAGAAAAATCTCAGCAAATGCTTCATGGAACATCCCCATGGGTGAAAACAGGAGTATAGCTTTAAGACCTTCATGTTTCCTGCAACTCCAGGGTGATTATATCGGCGCAGGAGCCGGATCCTCCCTTGAGACCAGGCCTATGGCAATCAGTCTTATCCTCATGGGTGACAATAACCGTAACCTTAACATCCAGGCAGGTTTCTCCGTCAAAACAGGAAGATTGGGATTATTTTACAATTACAGGTTCAACATGGCATCGCCCAACAACCTCATTCCTCTTTCATTGCTTCACCAGGCAGGAGTGAACTTTAGTTTAAATACTGTTGATAAAAGAAATGTGCCCGGAACAATATCTTTGCCCGAATTGTAGTTATATTTGGTGGTGAAAAAAGAGTCGAAATAAGCACAGATTTAGAAAAAATATTATATTTGAGTATTCTTAAAGCAAAAACCTGAGAATATGTATAGATTCAGAGCATTACCGGTCATTTTAGTTCTCACTCTGATTTTGTCATCCTGCAGTCTTTTCAACAAGAAAGGCGGCGGTGACGAAAACGTATCAGCCGTTACAGGCTGGGAGTACAACAATCCCGACAATGGCGGGTTTGAAGTTACTCTCGGCGCCGAGCAGGTTACAGGTCCCGGACTTGTGCTGATAGAAGGAGGGAGGTTCACTATGGGCCAGGTTCAGCAGGATGTAATGTTCGACTGGAATAATCAGCCAAGAACAGTTACCCTGTCTTCATTCTACATGGATGAAACGGAAGTAAGGAATGTTGACTACAGGGAATATCTTTTCTGGCTGCGCAGAGTTTATAAGGATTATCCTGAAGTATACAGAAGGGCTCTTCCCGACACTCTCGTTTGGAGAAGCCCGATGGGATTCAACGATCCGTATGTTCAGTATTATTTCAGGCACCCGTCATACAACAACTATCCTGTTGTCGGAGTCAGCTGGGTCAAAGCCAATGATTTCTGCATCTGGAGGACCGACAGGGTCAACGAACAGTTGCTCATAGATGAAGGCGAGCTCAATTATGATCCGAATCAGCAGAATGAGAAGAACTTCAACACCGAAGCATATCTTTCAGGCCTTTATGAAGGAGTTGTGAATCAGCTGCGCGAGAGTCTCAACCCCAATCAGACCGAGAGAAGAACGAATTTCGAGGATGGTCTGCTTCTCCCTGCATACAGGCTTCCGACCGAAGCTGAATGGGAATTTGCAGCATACGCCCTCAGGGGAAATACCTTCGAGGAGAGAGTTTATGAAAGAAGAATATATCCCTGGGATGGACACAACGTAAGAAATGCTTCTCAGAAAGAAAGAGGCGAGATGATGGCCAACTTCGTCAGGGGCCGCGGTGACCTTATGGGTGTTGCCGGTAACCTGAACGATAACGGAAGCATCACCGTTGATGTAAGATCATACTGGCCTAACGATTACGGACTTTACTGCATGGCAGGAAACGTAAATGAATGGGTACAGGATGTTTACAGGCCTCTGACGTCTGAAGATGTAGATGGATTCAACCCCTTCAGAGGCAACGTCTATACAGATATCAGGCGCGATGCCAACGGAGCAGTTGTTGGAAAAGACAGGCTTGGCCGTCTCTTTGTCGACACAGTAAAAAATGCCGATGTAGCCAACAGGTACAATTACCAGAAAGGCGATTACAGGAACTACAGAGATGGTGATCAGCAATCAGCTCTTCCGAACAGCGGAGACTGGACAACAGAGGACGGTAAAACAGGTTCAACAAGGATGTATTCACAGAATCCAGGCAGTGAAGGCAATACTGCGGATTTCGTGACACTCATTAACGATAATGCCAGGGTTTACAAAGGCGGATCATGGAAGGACAGAGCTTACTGGCTTAACCCTTCAACAAGAAGATTCCTCGATCAGGAAAGCTCACGTGATGATATTGGTTTCAGGTGCGCGATGATCAGGGTGGGAAGCCCTTCAGGTTTGTAGAAAGAAGTTCTTTATAATAAATATGCCTCATTATGATAAGTAATGAGGCTTTTTTATCCCTGAATGAAGACAGAACAGATATATAAGCTTTTCCTTGAATCATCAGGAATCACAACAGATTCGAGGAGCATCGGAAGAAACCAGATCTTTTTCGCTCTGTGGGGTGAGAATTTCAATGGAAATAAATTCGCAGCAGAAGCCATAAAGAAAGGAGCATCATGGGCAATTGTCGATGATGCACTTTATGAAACAGAAAACACAATCCTGGTGGATGATTGTCTGCTGGAGCTGCAGGCACTTGCTGCTCATCACCGGAAACAGATGAACATTCCTGTGATCGCAATTACCGGCTCAAACGGGAAAACGACCACTAAGGAATTACTGGCAGCCGTACTGGCAAAAAAATATGTAATACATTATACTAAAGGTAATCTCAATAATCATATAGGTGTTCCTCTTACAATTCTCTCCGCACCAGGGGAAACACAGATAATGATCGTGGAGATGGGAGCAAATCATATCGGTGAAATCAGGAACCTATGCCATATTGCGAAGCCCGATTTCGGGATCATAACAAACATTGGAACAGCACATATTGAAGGGTTCGGATCGTTCGAGGGTGTTGTGCGGGCCAAGTCCGAGCTCTACGAATACCTTAAAACGGTGAATGGCGTTGCCCTGTACAATGATAAGGATCAGCTTCTCTCGGAAAAGATCTTCAGGTATGTTATAAGAGCTGTGCCTTTCTCCGATCCTACGGGCCAGTCGCTTGTAATAGAACAGGAGCAACCGGGGATGAACCTTGCTCTCAGAGTCAGGTACAACAATGAGTGTTATGCTTTGAAAAGCAACCTTTTTGGGAGTTATAATTACTGGAACATAAAAGCAGCAATTGCTTCCGGTCTGTTTTTTGAAGTGCCCATAAACGATGTTATTTCAGCAATTGAGGAATACACACCCGCCAACAACAGGT
>JBLNAO010000256.1:0-15493 GCA_050259395.1 Chloroflexota bacterium | reverse complement strand
AATGTGATCATCGCTCCATATCCTTTTCCTTTGAAAAGCTTCTCCGCAATATCATTTGTGGGATGGTTTTTCAGTCCCGGGTACCACACTCTTCCCACAATATCCGATTTCTCAAAATAATCTGCAAGCCTGGAAGCATTGCCGCATTGCCTTTCAAACCTGAGGTTGAATGTCTGAACCTGGGTCTGAAGCCTGTACGCATCATCTGGCGACAGCATGTGCCCGACGAATTTCCTGTACTCAAGCGCATCCTGCATGAGCGATCTGTCATTCCCGCAGATCACACCCGCGGTAATGTTGCCATGTCCGGAGAAGTACTTGGTGGCACTATGTATAACCAGGTCTGCACCATCATTCAAAGGTTTGTAAAGCCACGGCGTTGCGAATGTATTGTCGACAATCACCTTTGCCCCGTATTTTTTTGATATTCCGATGACTCCGGGAACATCAGCAACCATCACCATCGGGTTCGATATTGTTTCAACGTAAACAACCTGCGGTTTCAGCTCTGAAACAACTTTTTCAAATGCACCAAGGTCATACCTGTTCTCCTCAGGTGTGAAATACTGGACGCTGACTCCTCTCCTTTTCACCAGTACAGAATCGATAAAGGAGATTGTCCCGCCGTAAATTTCCGTGAAGAATAGCCAGGGTCCTGTTTCTTTTCCGTTCTGAAATATTGACAGGGCAACTTCGATTGCCGACATTCCTGACTGGGTAAGCAGTGCCCATTCGCAACCTTCAAGCTTCAGTATCTCTTCTTCGGCCGAGACCACAGTCGGGTTACGGTACCTTGAATATATATAGTGTTCAGGCTCGCGCTCCGGATCTTTTTCAGCATCGAATGTGCCTGATGTTATCCCTGCATCGTACAATTCAAAACCGGCATCACGATAGACCGGCATCCTGGAGCTGTTGACCTCTTTCTTTTTCATAATGTAGAATCGTTAATGTATTTAGCTGTATGCCAATTGATATTTTCAGGCCTGAAATCAATATAAAACAAATACCTGTCGAGAAGTTCAGCAGCGATGATGAGAAATGTCAGAGGAAGGCTTGTCTCAGCGAAGCCCGAAAACAGTCCTGCCCAAATCACAAAGAGCACTGCAATCCGCAGGAAGCGTAAAGCCTGCATATTATTTTCCTTCATCTTAACGGCAGACAGCACTGCCTTCAGGATCACAATAAAAGTAAAAGGCAGCAGGTTGCCAGAGAAATAAGCAATCAGAAGCAATGAACTTATGAAGGTCTGGCCGCTGTGCAGAAATGCCTTCCTGTCGGGTTTGATGTACACGCTGTCGATTACGATAAGCAATCCAATTCCTGAAATAGCAGAAGCAAGTGATAATACTGTGGATTGCAGCGTTGTTGCAGAAAGAGAAAGTGATGCAAAAAGAATGAAGAATAAAATTTCACGGCTTAAAGGCGATGAAGCAGGATTGAAAAGAGCTCTCCATGCCCTGAGTGGTTTGCCTAGATGAAAGAGAGAAATTGCAGCAGCAGTAAGAGGAAGTACAATGAATAAAACTCCATAAAAAGTGCCTGTGATGAATGATGATGCCTGCATTGCGACGGCAATCATCGAGATGAAGCTGAAGATAATAAGGCTCCAGTCATTTCCCCTTGATTTCACGGCTGGTTTGATCTCATTTTGTTTGAACGCCCCGGATGGAACTATTTCCAGGGGCTTAGGTGAATCCATTGTCAAACCCAATGACGGTTTCAACTTCTTGCCGGGAAACCAGTCCGGAAAATTGTCGCGCTCTCTTTCTGTAAGTTCAATAAATCTCAAAGCTCCGGTTGGGCACGCCGTTGTACATGATGGCAATTCGTCCGTGGAATCGTGACAAAGATTGCATTTTTCAATCACCCTTTTTCCTGAATTGAATTTTGGGGCGTCAAAGGGACAGGTCCACTGGCAATACCTGCATCCCAGGCACTTAGTATCATCCAGAAGAATGCCGCCATTCTGATCATCCCTTGCAAGGGCGCCAGAGGGGCAGCCTTCCATGCAAGCAGCGTTTTCACAATGGTTACATGCAAGTGAAATGTTCAGTACGGATGTTTCCGTTGGGAGCTGCTTAATGTAAGTGTATATGTTCCTTGGTCTTGTTTCCCAACCGTTATATAGATTGCATGCCGCACTGCATGCACCGCAGCTGACACATTTTCCGCTGTTGAAAATGAAACCTTTACTCATTGGAGCCGGCTTTTTCGATCTGCACTCTTGCATCATGGAATGCTGCTCCATACCCCATATCTGTTTCACGTCCTTCGACCAGATTGTTGCCGCCGCCGCCTTCGCTTGTCCAGATACCATTTGGCAGGACAACAATTCCGGCAGGCAATCTATCTGAAATTGAGGCGAAAGAAGTTATGTCTCCATTTCTGTTGAATATCCTGATTTTATCTCCAGTTTCGATTTTTCGCATCTCTGCGTCATGGGTTGATATTAGTGTCGCCGCAGGTGGTGTTGTTTCCCTGATGATTTTCAGATTGCCGAATTGCGAGTGGATCCTGTTGGCTGCATTTGGAGTCAGGAGAGTTAACGGAAAATCACCTGAGCCGGTGTCCACAGGTACATAACCAGGCAATTCCGAAGCTCCCCACAGCTCAGCGGCACGAGATGATTTGAGCTCTATTTTTCCTGAAGGAGTCTGAAATTTATAATCTGAATATGCAATCTTCTGCAATTCTGGCGCAAGCACAGGGCCATTTCTTAGATCTTCCAGTTTGAGATGTGAATATCCTTCTATTCTGCGTTCAAGCCAGTTTTCGATGTTATTGTTTCCCGGAAAAGGAATTTTGTTGGCACTGATATCAAAGCCTGCCATTTTTGCCAGGTGGAACCATATCTCTGATTCAGGCATGACTTCGCCGGGAGATTCGATGATCTTTGGCCTGAACTGAACATATGGCGACCAGTATGATCCTACAATGTCGGATTGCTCGAAAATATCTTTTGCAGGAAGGATTATATCTGCTTCAAGGGCAGTGTCTGTCATGAACTGCTCCACAACAACCCTGAATTCCATTTTACCGAATGCCTTTTTAACGTTTTGGCTGTCAGGAAGCTGCAACAGGGGATTTCCTCTTTCGACCCAAGCTGCTTTAAGTTCAGGATTCACGATGTTCAGCATGTCATTCCCAGCCTTTGCCATTGAGATTGACCGGCGAAAGGGAGCATCTTTAACAGGATCGGGATAGTAAGAAAGCGGTTCTTTCGGATCATCGTAAATATAGCTCTGCAGGTTTGCGTAATTGAATCCTGCTCCGCTCTTTCCAATGTTGCCTGTGATAACCGCAAGCGAAAGTATAGATCTTATCGTCTGGCCGCCGTTAAGGTGCCGCTGCAGTCCATAGCCGGGTATGATCGTGAGAGGTGCACCGTTCCCTATTATGAAGGCAAGTCTTTCAATTTCTGCCGCGGGTATGCCGGTGATTGTCTCAGCCTTAGAAAGTGAGATGTTAAGTGAATTCCTGAATGCCTCGTAACCTTCAACGTATTTGCCGATAAATTCCGAATCGACGAGATCCTCATTTATCAGTATCCCTGCGATTGCAAGCGCCAATGCAGCGTCTGTACCGGGTTTGGGAGAGAACAGCATGTCCGCTTTATCGGCTGTTGGCGTTTTGAGGGGATCGATGACGATAACCCTGCAGCCTCTCTCACGGGCATCGGCAATGAATGCAATCTCCTGCACGTTTGTTTCTGCAGGATTCTTGCCCCATATTATTATAGTTTTGGCATTGGCAAGATCCCAGGGAACATTGTGCCTGACAGAACCCAGGGTCAGTCTCACAGCCTCGAGCCCTGCAGGCCAGCAAAGGTTACCGTATGTAGTTGTGGCACCACCGAAAGCGTTCCAGAATTCAGCTCCAATCTCATTCGTAAGTCCCGCCATTCCGCTGCCCCTGTACCAGAGAACACTGTGAGGGCCATAATTTTTTCTTATCCTGAGAAGCTCAGAGGCAGTAATCTCAAGTGCTTCATCCATTGTGATACGGCTGAATTTACCGGAGCTGTCTTTTCTGAGTGGGTGAATTATCCTGTCGGGTGAGTAGGTTCTTTCAATATATGACAGACCTTTTATGCATGGACCTTCGGGAGTGGCAAGATTATCCCGGTAAGGAAGGATTTTTGTTATCCTCTCATTTTCAACCCGCACCCTGAAGGTACAGGTGCTGTAGCAGTTCCTCGGGCAGGCTGTGATAAATTCTTCCGTTGCCATGAATGGACAAATTTATCAATAACCTTCAAACTAAAGCTGAAGATGAATCAAAATCGGGTTATTTCAGGACGAGCTCCTCTTCGGGTATGACGCGGCTTATCTCAAGCACCCGCGAGGCTAGGTTCGGAATATAGACTTCGAATGTAACCTTCTGGGTGCTAAGATACTGCATGTAAGTGAAGTCCACCTTACCGGTTGTGACTGTGATCAGCGAGCCGGCCGAATATACTTTTGCAGAGATCTCTGCTTTAGGGTAAGCTTTTTTAAAACGCTGGTACCCGGATGTAGCCTGTGCAGCAATTGAAGGAATGATTACGACATCTTCATCGTACTCGGATGTCTTTAATGTAACTTCGGTGAAACTCATATCGGAAAGGTTGCGTATCCGAATATCGGTTGGCCCTTCCGGCGAAAACTCAGTCTTCTTACATGAAGCAAACAGCAGTACAAGGGAAGTCAGGAGAATTATTCTTTTCATTCCGGGTCAGTTTTAGTAATGACCTGAAATGTAATAAATAAGTTGCAGATCGCAATCAAATAATATTAAGGCTGTTGGTCGGAATCCATCCTTTATTCCCGTCAGAAAGGGTTATCTCGTACCATCCGCTCAGCTCCTCCCCGATGCTGACTTTTGTCCCTTCGTGAATTACAAACAGGTCGGTGCCGCTCGAATCAGGGGAACTTTTCCCGCTTACCTGTGGCACCGTTATAATTCCTCTGTGGCTGTCGTTTACCAATGTTCTGTTTTGCCATGAACATGCTATGCATCCTATCGAGAAAACAAAAAACACAAGAGCAATCCAGAAGCATGCAACCTTTAGCCGGTATTTGGATGAATAGATAAAGATAGAAATGAGGATGAGGCAAATTACAAAATCCATAAGACTTATGATGCTCCAGGTGTTCCCCGGCAGCATCAGCGAAATGAAGTTGAACCACTTCATGAAAAACAACTCGGGAATTTCATTGAACCTGTCCACCGTAAGCGATTTTGCTATCTGCAGATTATAATTAATATTATCATCAGCAGGTTTAAGCAGATAAGCTCTTTCATAGAAAAGGATCGCATGCGGAATGTCATTCAGTTTGAAATAAGCATTTCCTATATTATAATTAAGGCTGGCGGAACGATACCCTGAATTATAAATGTCGATCCATGGTTGAAGGGCCTCCCTGTAATTACCTGCAGTATATTCATCGACACCTTTTTTGAATTTCTGATCTTCCTGTGAAAAGGAATTGACAGACAGGATCAGACCCAGGACAAACAGTAAAATATATCTGTAAAGTTTCATACCCTATCTGATTGAGTTTTCAACTGATTTAATAAACCGCGAAGCTCCTTCATATATATTTTCCGCCTCGGTGTTTGATGCAGACGGGGCGAACCTTGCATATTCGCAGGTATCGAGAATCCTGTTCAGATCGGCAATCTTTTCGTCATCTACGCCCTTGTTCTTAAGTGTGACACTAGCATTGCTCCTGGTAAGCTCCGAAACAGGAATATTCAGCTTATCGCTCAGGTATCCCCAAAGAGCCTTGAGAATTTCCTCATAAAATTTATCTGTTTGTTTGTTTTTCAGGCAGACCGAAGCAGCATGAAGCCTTTTCCCGGCAATCTTTCCGGCTTTCCTGTTTTTCACAAGCGACAGGTCTGAATTCCTCCTTACATGCTCGCGCCTTATAAAAAGAACTACAAGGAAAGCTGCAAGGGCAAATCCGTAAATACTGTAAAATGAACGGCTTTCCGAAATGATCTTTCCCGGTTTGAAAAGTTTTCCTGCTTCAGACCTGATGAAACGGATATCTTTTCCCAGGTACTGCACATCTTCCTTTGAAACACCGCTGTAAACAGTTGCGACATCAGACTGACCATCAACCCTTTGTGCATAGAACTTATATTCATCGGTTGTAAGTGTTTCATATTTACCCGAGGTGGTATTGAAGTAGGAATATGTTATTGGTGGTATACTGAATTCCCCGTAATGACGCGGTATGAGTATATATTCGAATGTTTTTGACCCTATTGTTCCGGATGTACCGTTCTGAAATGCTTCCGTGACTTTCGGATCATAAATCTCTATATCCGGAGGAAGCTTCAATGTCGGATTGGATGCTATCTTAAGATTGCCTGTGCCCGTTATAGTCACCTTGAAATTAACGGCATCATTAACTTTAACCGAATCCACGCTGAGTGATGCTTTCATGTTAAGTTTCCCGACAACACCTGAAAAATCGTCAGGTTTCACACCGGGCAGGGCTTTTACCTTTACCGTCATCGGCTTGCTTGCAATCGTCCGGGGTGTGGTCTGGTACGATGAAAAGAAATCTCCGAAGAAAGGATCCGGATTGGTGGTCCGCTGCTGGACCAGGACTGTAAGCTGTACCGGATCGATAGTGATATCTCCTGCTACCTGTGGATACAGGAGAAACTGCTGTATTACACCTGTGCCATAAATGCTCCCGTTAACGTTCTCCTGCTGAAGCGAAGTAAGCGGTGGCGTTTCGAGATCGGTTCTCAGAAAGTTATTGAATGAGGGATATTTTATTTCATTTATCCCCTGAAGATCGACCTTTGTGAAAAGTTTAACAGTAGCTAAAACCGGCTCGCCAGCATACACCTCCCTGCGGTTAAGCCCGAGATTTACAAACAAGTCGCCCGATGAGGAGCTGACACCGGCATTCTGATCATTTTTCGAGGATGACGAGGTCGCCTGTGAAGCATTCCAGACAACTTCGATTCGCATCGAGTCGGATTTGTATTCCTTTCCTTTGAGGGAGAAAATGGCAGGCGGGATCACAAATTTTCCTTCTTTTGTGGCCTGCAGGTAATATACATAGGAATATGAGACCTGCCGTGAAATTTTACCGTTTATGATCTGGGTGCTCTGACTGTATGACGTCTGTGGACCCATAATCTTATAGAAACCGTTGAACGACGGAACATTAAACTCGCCTCCGCCTGCATTGACGCTGTATGTGACACTGAACTGCTGGCCATTGGTAACTATCCCGGGGTATTCGGACGTGACTTCGATATTGTCCTGGGCATTAGCCAGGACGGTGAAAAAAATCAGTATGGTATGGAGTAAAAACCTTTTCATTTCAGGTGTCCTAATTTACCAGTTTTTGAGAGTCCGTGTCCTTGCTTTTGCAGCTTTTTCACGCTTGACTTTTTCCTGTACAGCCTTTTCATCATTTGCCAGCGCATTCAGGAGGCGTTCAGCATCCTCTTTTGATATACCCTGCTCCTGCTCATCCTGTTTTTGCTGTTCCTGCTGATTCTGTTGTGCCTGCGGCTGCTGGTTCTCATTTTTATCCTGCTTATCCTGGTTATTCTTATCCTGCTGATCTTGTTTTTGCTGATCATCCTGCTTGTTTTGCTGCTGCTGTTGCTGTTGTTTCTGCTGCTCTTCCTGTTTCTTAAGAAGATTCTGGGCATATCCGAGATTGTACTTTGCTGCAGTATTTCCGGGATCAAGCTTAAGAGAATTCTTATACGCATCAATGCTTTCCTTTACTTTATTAGCCTGAAGCAGTGAATTACCCAGGTTATACCATCCGGCTGCCTGCTTCCCTGCGTCGACAGTCTGGGTTGTGTTATCCACGAACTGTTTCCCTGCATCCTCGAACTTATGCTGCTTGTACAGTGCATCACCAATGTTGAATGTCGCTTCGGGGGAATTATTGCTTTCATCACTAGCTTTGCGGTAGAGTATCTCTGACTCTGAAAAATTCTCCTTTTTGTACTCCCTGTTGCCCTTCCTGATAAATTTTTTATCTTCCTGCGAGAAAGATGCTATTGAAATCATCAATAAACAGATAATTAGCATTCTTCTAACAAATCCTGACGATATATCTGAATAACATGTCATACCCTTCAACCCTTTAAACCCTGAATTTAAAAATCCTGATATTTGCCAGCCGCCTGTTTTTCCGCTCCATAATAAGAAAGTCCGCTAAAAGAAGAAACAATGCAATGGCTGCAAATATCTGGAACTGATCATTATATTCGGTATAAACCGTGCTTTCAAGTTCCTGTGTCTTAAGCTTCCTGATCTCATTGAATATCTGGTCGAGGCCAATATTGGTATTGCTTGCCCGAACATAAGTTCCTCCGGTTGTCATTGCAATTTTTTTGAGTATTTCCTCGTCCAGCTTCGAAATAACAGTGTTTCCTTCAGCATCCTTCAGGTAATCCTTTCTTCCGCCGACTGTGACAGGAATTGGCACTCCTGTTGTCGATCCGATACCGATTGCATGTATAACAATGCCGGCTTTTGCAGCTTCTTCCGCCGCTGCAACAGGATCGTCCTCATGATTTTCACCATCAGTTATCAGAACTATGGCTTTGCTCTTTCCTTCACCCGGGCTGAACGATCTGATTCCAAGCTCTATTGCTGCGCCGATGGCAGTACCTTGCTTTGGAACAATCTCAGGACCGATGGATGAAAGGAACATCTTCGCAGAAACATAGTCAGTCGTAACCGGTATCTGGGTGTAGGCATCCCCTGCAAAAACAATCAGGCCAATCCTGTCATTCTCAAGATTATCCACCAGCCGCGATATTGCCTGTTTTGCCCTTTCCAGCCGGTAAGGTGAAATATCTTCTGCAAGCATTGAATTGCTGACATCGAGGGCAATTATAACTTCGACACCTTCCTTTTTCACATCTTCGATCTTCGATCCGAATTGAGGCCTTGCAAGCACGATTATAAGGGCTGCAAGAACAAAAAGCTGAAATATGAATTTAACAAGAGGTCTCGATGCAGACATTTCAGGCATGAGAGTACTTACAACCTGGATATTGCCCAATCTCCGGATTGCCCGTCTTTTACGTATTTCATTGATAATAAATAAAATGACAAGGACAGGCAGCAGAAGCAGCAGGTACAGGAAATCCGGATTTGCAAACCTGAATAATTGCATATGCCTCGTTAAGTGAGATTTTTAAAAACTGTTGTTCTCAATAATATTTCAAGACCAAGAAGACCAAAAGCGACTAGTGCCGGAATCATGAATTTTTCCTCTTTCCTGCTGAACTGCCTGACATCGATTATCGATTTCTCGAGCTTGTCGATCTCTGCATATACCTGCACCAGTTTGTCATTATCGGTAGCCCTGAAGTACTTTCCTCCTGTTAGTGAAGCAATATTTTTCAGTATGTCTTCATCTATTTCAACGGGCATGTCGCGATATTGCATTCCAAATGGTGTCTGAACAGGATAAGGAGCCATGCCCTGTGTTCCCACACCGATGGTGTAGACTCTTATTCCGTATGTTTTTGCAATGTCGGCGGCAGTGGCAGGGGCGATTTCGCCACGGTTATTCACACCATCGGTAAGGAGAATTATAACCTTGCTTTTGGCCTCAGAATCTTTTATCCTGTTCACTGCAGTTGCAAGTCCCATCCCGATTGCGGTGCCGTCCTCAATCATTCCGCTCTGTATTTCCCTGAGCAGGTTTACAAGGACCGCGTGATCTGTAGTAAGAGGACATTGGGTGAAGCTTTCACCGCTGAATACGACGAGACCTATCCGGTCGAAAGGCCTTCCCGAAATGAATTCTGTTGCCACATTCTTTGACGCTTCAAGCCTGTCGGGCTTGAAATCGCGTGCAAGCATCGATCCGGAAATATCAAGGGCAAGCACGATGTCAATTCCTTCTGTCGTAGTATTCTGGAACCTGTCGGTGGCTTGCGGGCGTGCAAGGACAATGATCAGCAAAGCCACAGCAATTGCCCTGAAAGCAAACAGGACATGACGCAGGTAATGCCTGAAAGTTTTTCCTGCATGCTCAAACTGGTGAAGTCCCGGCATTCTTAATGAGGCTGTTGCTTTATGCAGTTTCAGCACGTAGAATGCTATCATCACGGGAACGATCAGCAGGAGATAGAGGAATTCCGGATGCTCATATGTTATCCCGCTCATCATACTCCTTCCTCCTTATTCTGGTCAGCAGCCGGTACCTGATCACCCTGGATTACAACTTCTTTGGTGTCATCTACGAAATCCCATGAATTCTTGAAATGAATCTCATTCTCCTCATTTGAAGGAACGTATTTTGCAAACTTAACAAGGTCTGCGGCTGTAAGCACTGACTTCAGTCGTTCATATTCCTTATCTTTTCTGAAGCCTGTTTTTAAAAGGGCTTCGAGAGTTTCGTAAGTTGTGAGCTCGAGTGACCATACCCTGTACCTGTTTTCGAGGTATTGCCTTAGGATCTCAGTCAGCCTGGTATAATAGTGCTTGTAGTGACCCTTCTGCCAGAGCTCTTCAGACTTAAGCTTTTCAAGTTCCCTGAAAGCAATAACGTGAGCCGGATCGGGATTGACAATGATTTCTTTACCGGATTTTTGTCTTCTGTGTTTCTTAATATACACAATGAGGAACCATGCAAGCGCACCCGCAACAAGGGCAGCCAGGGCCCAGGGGATGATCTCTCCGGCAGTAAGCGGAGCTTTATAAGGTCCGATTATGTCGTAGATTTTTGCTGTTGTATCCTGTGGAGCAACCCGGTATTTCAGAACTTCCAGCCGTGAATAATCCGAGAAGAAACGCTTGAGGCCATCAGGGTTCTTTGCTTCGGCATACATCGGATCTACCTGATAATAACCTGAATCGAAGGATGTCACACGATACTTCTCAACTATTCTTAAACGACCGTTGCCGAGATCGGCGCTATCTGTTTCCGGCCCGCTGATTATTTCGATGTTCTTCGCAATTGTATCCTTAAATGACGGAAAATTCAGCTTAAGGTCCGATGGCTGTTCGACGTTAATGGTGAAATTGATCTGATCACCTATATATATACGGGTGGAATCAAATGAAGCTGATATGCTTACATCCTGCGCACTCAGGGTGAATGCGGGGAATAAGAGCAGGAAAATATATATCACTCCTTTTTTCATCTGTTCTCGAACAAATTGATCAGTGGTTTAACATAATCAATATCGGTCCTCATTTCAGCGCTGTCGACGCGGCATCTCCTGAATGTGTTCCTGATTGTCATCATATGTGAATTCCACCACGACTTATATGTCTCACGGACTGCTTTGGAAGATGTATCGATCCATTTTTCAGCGCCAGTTTCAGAATCCATGACTTTGACCAGCCCGATATCAGGTATCATCTGCTCTACAGGGTCAAATATCTTTAGTGCAACGATATCGTGCTTGTTTGAAGCTATACGCAGAGCTTCTTCAAAATCGGGAACAATAAAATCGGAGATTATAAATGCCGTGCATCTTTTCCTTATTGCATTTGTGAGGAACCTCAGGGGTTCATTAAGGCTTGTCCTTTCGCTCTTCGGTTTGAAATCGAGCAGTTCCCTTATTATCCTCAGGATATGCGTTCTTCCCTTTTGTGGGGGAATGAATTTCTCGACGATGTCAGAGAAGAAAATCACACCAATCTTATCATTGTTGAAAATTGCAGAATATGATAGCACAGCTGCAACTTCCGTCATAATATCCTTCTTATAGCTTGCTGTTGTGCCGAAATTTCCTGAACCGCTGACATCGACAAGCAGCATCACAGTCAGTTCCCTTTCTTCTTCGAATATCTTTACGAATGGATGATTGAAGCGGGCAGTCACATTCCAGTCAATACTGCGGATATCGTCACCGTACTGGTATTCCCGAACCTCGCTGAAGGCAATACCACGGCCTTTGAAGGCGCTATGATATTCGCCTGCAAATATATGGCGGCTGAGACCTTTTGTCTTTATCTCTATCCTTCTTACTTTCTTCAGCAGATCGGTTGCTTCCATATCCTTCTATTTCATCTGCAACACCGTAATAACACTTGCCCAGTCTTCATCTTTTAGCTCTATAAGATAATTTACCCCCTGCCTGGAATCAATCCAGCGGTTTTCGCCTTTCCTTTTATATATTGAATTGAATTCCTTCACTTTCTGAGACTTTGCTCCTTCATCACAAATTATCCTTATGCTCTTGCAGACTGAATCTTTGTCGAGGAAAAAAAGCAGAGTTTGACTTTCGAGGTTGTCAGAATACTTGAGGTATGTGAATTTACTGTTGTTAACCTTATTGTAATTCAGATCCTTATAATTCTCCTTCATGTAATTCCTTATTTCGCCATACCGAAAACCTATGAGATTCTGGCCCGTTGCAGTCGCAAGTGCAGCTGTAATCAGGATAACTGAAATGAGAAATTTCATAAATAATATATTAAGGAACCTCGACAGTATTAAGAATATCCGCAATAATGTTATCCTGGCTGATGTTCTCGGCTTCTGCTTCATAAGTAAGGCCTATCCTGTGGCGCATAACATCGGCACAGATCGTTCTTACATCTTCCGGTATCACATAACCGCGTCTTTTAATGAAGGCAAAAGCTTTTGCAGCAAGAGAAAGATTTATTGAAGCCCGTGGTGAAGCGCCGTAAGAAATCATGTTTCTGAATCTTTCGAGGCCATACTTTTCAGGATTTCGGGTTGCAAATACAATATTAAGTATGTAGTTCTCGATTTTTTCATCCATATATACTTCCCTTACCACGTTTCTGGCTCTTGAAATATCTTCAGTTTTCAAAACGGAGTTGGGCCTGGGAAACTCCCTGGCAAGGTTCTCGCGGATAATGAGTTTTTCCTCATCCATTGTGGGGTAGCCAATCAGCACTTTCATCATAAACCTGTCAACCTGGGCTTCCGGAAGTGGATAGGTGCCTTCCTGTTCGATAGGGTTCTGAGTTGCGAGCACCAGGAAAGGTTCCTCAAGTTTGAAGGTGTTTTCGCCGATTGTGATCTGTCTTTCCTGCATGGCTTCCAGCAGTGCACTCTGCACTTTTGCAGGAGAACGGTTGATCTCGTCTGCAAGAATGAAGTTTGCGAAAACAGGACCTTTCTTGACTATGAATTCTTCTTTCTTCTGGCTGTAGATCATTGTACCAATAAGGTCTGCAGGAAGAAGGTCGGGTGTAAACTGTATCCTGCTGAACTTTGCCTGGATAATTGATGCCAGTGATCTGATTGCAAGAGTTTTGGCCAGGCCAGGAACACCTTCGAGCAGGATGTGTCCGTTTGCCAGCAAGCCTATCATCAGGCTGTCGGTGAGATGCCTCTGACCTACAATCACCTTGTTCATTTCCATCCTGATGATATCCACGAAAGCGCTCTCCTTTTCTATCTTCTCGTTAAGGATCCTGATATCCGCTGTCTGCTCCATAGTTGAAAGTTTTAACTGCAAATATAAACAAATGCCCTGATCAAAATTTATAGGTCTTTTGACGCTACAAAAGAAACCGGCAAATAATTAAAAAGTTGTTAATAACTGTTAAACTTTTGTTAAATGGATTGCAACAGAAAAGGTGAAGTTCGCCGCTTGGTTATGCTCTTTCCAGGAATCTCAGGATTGTGAAGCGCAGTACAACGGCATTAACCCAAAAAATCAATTAAATCAACTTTTTCCCAGCTTTATTCAATCTTCACCGGACTCCATTTGAAACCTGATCTTGCCATTGTCCTCAGTATTATAATAAGGATCAAAGGGTAATTGCCGATATTGAATGCCTGTGGAATAAAAAGATGTGTGAACAGGAAAACAAGTGTGATGAAGAATACAACTCTCGACAAGAGTTTTTCGCTTCTGCCGACCAGGATCGCTATGAATAAGACTATTATGAATGGGTTTAGCCATAAAATATTGAAGTTGGCCCGAAGCTGTTCATGGTCAGTGAAAAAATTGAAAAAGATCATCAGTACTGAAAGAATTGACAACACCAAAAACAGGATAAAATCGATCATGTTGTTCTGAACCCTTGTCTTAAACTGAAGTGAGAGGAACGCGATCAGCAGAAGCAGCATCGAAAGAACAAAGAAAGGTGAGGTATAAAAACTCCTGTTAACAACAGGGGGATCAAAATCGAGCAGAGTCTCTGCTTTGTCCAGGAGAAGAACATCCACTCCATTACGGTTGACTTTTGCGGCCGAGAGTCCCGACATAAGGTAATCCGGAAGAAACATCTTGTCGCGGATATCAGCCTCTTTTTCAGCATTTGAACCGATGAGCAGGTCGATCCCGAATTGCTGCCAGGGATAGAATTTTTCATATTCCCCGATGAGGTCCCTGAATGTCTGCTTCTCCCCTTTTTCCGGAGCATACTTCAAAGAATTGCCGATTGATTTTTCAAGAAGGTCCCTGATCCTGGTGGAGCAGTCATCGTAAAAGAAATCATATCTGTATTTCACATTCTCAGGCCTGAGGTTCTCGTTCACAAGTTCAAGAATTATCCTTTTCTCACGTGGCTCCAGATTGATTTTCTGCGAGAGGACATATCTCCCCTCGTAAAAGTATCCGCTTATAAAATGTCTGAGACGCTCTTGCCCAAGCATGTAATCCAGCTTTCCCTTGGCAAAGTTCCATGCGAAATTCGGTGCGTCAAAGTCGAAAATACCCCAGTTGTATACCGTATCTCTTCCTGCGATGTTGACAAGAAGGGCGCTATGCCCGTAAATCGAGTAGGTCTCAGTTCCGGGTCCGCATGTAATAAGATATAATGTAGTATCCTGCCGGCTTTGTGCCTTCATGTGTGAAGTAAATGACAATAAGAGTATTGCAAGGAGAAGGCGGATACTGAAAAGAGCTTTCATCGAAAATATAATTGAGTGGCTGAAGACAAAAGTAAGATATTCTTTATTTAACCATTGCCGCTTGAGCCTTTTTGTTAATTTTAATCGCCGGTTTGGCACATTTCCGTGTATTAATATTTAAATGAGTATATCATGAAAAAAACCATTATCCTTTTAGCTGCAACAGTATGGTTGTTCACCGGCTGCCAGGAGAAAAAAACCATGCAACTTACTGATCTTCATGTTCATCTTAAAGGAAAGCTGACAATTGAGGATGCGGCTAAAAAATCAAAAGATGAGAACATTCAATATGGAATTGCAGTCAATTGCGGGATTGGTTTCCCTGTTCATAACGACAGCCAGATTGATTCTGTTCTCGCCACCTTCAAAGGTTATCCGCAGTTTTATGTAGCCATGCAGGCTGAAGGAAGGGAATGGGTAAATACATTTTCACAGGAATCAAGGGATAAATTTGATTATGTCTTCACTGATTGTATGACTTTCACCGATGAAAAAGGAAGGCGCAACCGGATATGGATGAAAGATGAAACATGGATCGATGATGAACAGCAGTTCATGGATTATATGGTTAATACTCTGGTAAAGATCCTGGAAACTGAACCCATAAACATTTACGTAAATCCGACATTCCTTCCCGAGCAAATGGCTGC
>JBLNAO010000255.1:0-3376 GCA_050259395.1 Chloroflexota bacterium | reverse complement strand
TTATGTTTAGGTTTTTATTTGTTTTCAGGCATTACAACATAATCTGCATTGTTAAGGAAATCAAGGCTTTTCTGAATGCTGGTGAAAGTATCGAAGCTGTACTGTTCAACTTCAACAACACCGTATTTCATGCCCGACTTTTCTTTTGCAGCCCATATCGACTGGAAATCCATTTTCCCGCTTGCTCCGATTTCCTTCTCATCCTTTATGTGCCAAAGTTCAAATCTTCCTGGATATTTGTTGAAATAATCAACAGGATTTGCTCCTCCTTCAACTGCCCAGTAAAGATCCATCTCGAACATCACTTTTGAAGGATCTGTGTTCTCAAGCATGAAGTCGTAGATTACTGCGCCTGTGCTGTCCTGCTTTGTTGTTTTGAACTCCTGCGAGTGATTGTGATAACCGAAGCGAATCCCTTTTGCATTGCATTTTGCACCTACTTCGTTGAAATAATCGCAGTATTTTTTCAGGTTGGCAAGGCTTAAATATGCATCGCGGCCCATTGAAGGCTGAATTATATATTTAACGCCAACTGCTGCATGGTCTTCAATGCACTTATCCCACCATGCCATTGTTTCAGCATAAGTGGCGGAATCGGGAAGGTTGTGGCCAGTGTGGGTGCTGAGGATCGGAAGCTTGTTGTCATCACACAGTTTTTTGAAAGCAGCGGGTTCCAGGCCATAGAATTTTCCATCACGGTAACCGGCGGGTTCGACAAACTTGTATCCTATTTCGTGTACCTTGGCAATTGTCCCGGGAACATCTTTCTGGATTGAATCCCTGAGGGAATAAAGCTGAAGGCCGATGAACTTCCCTTTGGGTGCACATGAGTTCATTGTTACGAGAACCGTAACGGCAAACAGCATCAGAACGGTAAAAAATCTTTTCTTCATTTCTGGTCGAGGTTTTGGTTAGGCTCCGAAGATAGAAAAATATTTATAAAGGCGTGAGCATGCAGGGTCATAAAGACGAAAGTAGATTCATTTTGCAGGTTGATATTAATAAAATTCTAATTTTAGAGAAAACTAATTGCACCGATATATGAAGCATTTCTTTTTCTTTTTGATCGCCTCTTTTTCCTTCACCTTTCATATTTCTGCCCAGGATTCGATTCCACGCCCGGGTATGCCAAGGTTCTTCCTCGACTGCCATCAGTGCGACTTCAACTATGTACGGGAAGAACTTCCTTTTGTTGCATTTGTCCGCGAACCCGGAACTGCCGATGTGCATATACTCGTTTCACTTTCACAAACAGCCAGCGGGGGGCATAAGTATTTTCTCAACTTTCTGGGTTTAAACTCTTTCAAGGACGTCAATTACGAATACGAAGTAACAACAGCGCAATCAGATACAGGAGATGACACGCGAAAAGCCCTTTTGAGAATTCTTAAGGTAGGCATCCTTGAATATTATTCGCGGACTTCATTCATCGATAACCTGAACATTGACATAGAGGATTCCGGAAACAGGAAAGCCGATGCCATGGTGGTTGACAGGTGGAATAACTGGGTGTTCAGGCTTTCGACAGGCGCTGAATTCCAGAAGGAAGAAAGTCAGAATGAATATTCTGTTGAGGCATCTGCAAGTGCCCAGAAAATCACTGAAAACTGGAAGACCGAGATACAGGCGGGATACGAGACCAACAGGGAAAACTTTTATGATGAAGGTGAAAAAATCGAGAACCGACAGGATTCAAAACAGATCAATGCAAGTGTGATAAAAAGTCTTACGGGAAAATGGTCAGCAGGTTTGTTCGGTTCGTACCAGTCTATGACCTTTCTCAATATAAAAAACAATTTTATCGGCGGCCTTGGCATTCAGTACAATATCTTTCCCTGGAGTGAGTGCAACAGGAGAGTTTTTTCAATCGGTTATGTTCTCGGATCTGATTCATATCAGTATAACCAGGAAACCATTTACGACAAGCTTCATGAGACTCACCTGGCAGAGCTGCTAATAATGGAGCTCGAATTCATCCAGCCCTGGGGAGAAATAAATATAGGTGTTCAGGGCAGGAATTATTTTTATGATTTTTCAAAAACCAGGCTGACAGTTGAGTCAGATTTTTCCGTCCGGCTTACAAAAAACCTGTCAGTATTTTGCGATATCGAATCACAGCTTATTCACGATCAATTGTATCTTCCGAAAGGAGATGCTTCACTAGAGGACATACTTCTTCGACGCCGAAAGCTCGCAACGACATATGAGATACAGGGACGGCTTGGTTTCCGATTCACTTTCGGATCGATATTCAATAATGTGGTTAATGAGAGATTTAAGATGGAGTGATAAGATAATTAAGATGATAACATTTCCCGGCAGATCAGTTTTGGGTGCATTCATTCTTGCAGTCATTATGCAGGGTTGCGGCAACAGTGCCGTTCAGGAAGAAGCTCCCTCATTTACTTTGCAGCCTGCCGACACAGTTTTCTTCAATTCTTTTGTCGACTGCAATATGGCTGAAGCCTGGATAGGTGATACTTTCAGGATCTTTCCCGGGAAATATGGTGAGGACCCATTATGGGGCGATGCAAAAGATCTGAAATTTGCGGATGGCAGAAATTCCCTCGAGGCTTTCCGCAGCGACACTTCGGATTTCAAAGTGCCATCGATGCCGCAGAATGTCCCGCCCGGAGAGGATGGACTTCATGGAGCAGTATGGTTTGAAACCGTTTACCAGGACAGCACAGATGCAACAGGAAAAACTCTTTACGCGGTTTATCACAATGAAAATTATCCTTCCACGCTGCCCTGGGATGAAGCCACGGGCACAGGGTATAAAAATGAGAAATGGCCTGAAGGAATCAAGGAACCGGGTTCACCTGCCGCAGTCTGCAGAATAGGAATAATGAAGTCAGTTAACGGTGGAAGAAGCTGGGCGAACCGGGGCATCTTCATCGAGGATCTTCAGCCGAGGATGATCCTCAGTTCTCATAATACCTCGAAAACTTTTGCCGGTGGCGTGGGTGACCCTTCAGCCGTGAGATCTGGAGACTATCTTTACCTTTTTTATGGTGAATACGGCTACCCGGGCATCTTCGATGAATCAACCTGGGATCCGAGCAAGGAATGGAGCGGCCAGTGCATAAGCATTGCCAGGATTCGTATTTCAGACCTGAACAATCCCGTGAAGAAGGCCAACCGTTGGGACGGACATGGCTTCAATGCACCTTGGGATGGCGTCGGACAGCCTGTCAAATCTCTACAGATACCGATCGCAGACGGTGGCGGGCCGGCATCATCGCCTAAAGCCGGTTATCACTGGGGTCCGTCTGTCAGCTGGAATACTTACCTGAACTGCTGGGTAATGCTAATGGCCAAAGCAACAGGTCCATCCTGGGAGGGGAGCAGCATCTGGATATCGTTCAATATCAAT
>JBLNAO010000254.1:0-4228 GCA_050259395.1 Chloroflexota bacterium | reverse complement strand
CTTGTAATACATGCATCAGGCAGGGTCAGGATTGACAGGATCGACCACCAGGGGATTTACAAACCGGAAAAGAATGGCTATTCCCATAAGCTGCGGCTCATAAGACGAATTTTATAAACGGGATCCGATCTTGGATCTTTGCAACAAAAAAGGCTGCTCTTTCGGGCAGCCTTTTATGCTATTTATTAAATTTTACCCAGCCTTAATTGTTAGGTGTCATAAGCTTGTTATAGCTGAGCTCGCTGGCAGGTACAGGCCAGTAGTAAGTCTGGCTCGACGGCGAAACAGAAGCGATATTTCCCATCGAACCTCCATTTTTACCGGGGATTGTTAATCCGAGGCGCATGAGGTCCATGTTACGTATGCCTTCTCCAAGGAACTCAATATTCCTCTCAAGAAGTACTGCATCATTGAATGCGGCAGCACTTGCAAAGCTTCCTGTAGTGTAAGCGCCAGCAGGGAACGAACGGGTCCTGACTGCATTAAGGAGGTCGACTGCTTCCTGTGTGACAGCATTCCCCTGGCGAACCAAAGCTTCTGCCCTGTTAAGGAGCACTTCTGCATATCTGATCACAGGTGAATAGTCTGTTCTGTTGGCGTTATCAGTGTACTTCTGAATATAATTCTTGCCGCCGTCAGTTTTCATCATCACTCTTCTTGCATCGGCAGCATCCAGTGCTGCAAACGCTGCTGAAGCTGTGTTCATGTAATATGATTCACCGGAAGTGGAATTGAAATAATGTGCAAGATAGTTCTGGGTCCCAGGATTGCTGGCGGTTGTATTTGCCAGGGAGAATATGGTTTCAAGCGTTGCATGAGGTGAAGCAAATACTCCTGCATAGGTAGTATTGAGCTTATTAGCAACACCAGAGCCGGCAGAGAATGGAGCAGAGCCCGATACTATCTTTGCAGATTCGCTTGCCACTTTTGACCAGTTCTGCATATGAAGATAAACCCTTGTCTTATAGGCTATTATGGTGTTTTTGTGAATTCTGGTGATATTGGTATGTGCATCACCATGTGTCAGGGTTGCCAGTGATTCAGCTTCATCGAGGTCCTTAAGAATCTGAGCATATACCTCTGCAACTGTAGATGGCGCCAGGTCGTTTTCGGCAGCCGACTTGTTTGCCTTAAGCCTGAGCGGAACACCCTGGCTTGCACCACTGCCAATATTATAGGGTTTGGAGTACATCTGCAGAAGATCAAAGTAGCAGATTGCCCTTATGCCCAGTGCCTCGCTTTTGAATTGATCATATTCAGCCTGGGAAAGAAATGTGGTAACCTTACCTCCTGTAGTCCATGCTTTCTCAAGTCCTTCGAGGAAAACGTTAACAACATTTATTGTTGTATAAACAGCGCCCCAGAGGTTCTGGACTTCGTTTGTTGAACTTATAACAGTGTGGTTCCAGGTCTGATAGTTGGTAACACCGTTGTTGCTGTTAGGTATGAAATTGTCATCCCTGATATCATTATAAACCTGGAATCTTCCGCCAAGATGCTGTCCACTTTTAAGCGAGGCATACATAGCGGTGACCTGGGCTTTCACCCTGTCCTTGGTGTCGAACACCGTTAGGTCCGATAGTGATGTTACCGGAGCGGGATTCATCCATTCCTCCTTGGAGCATCCGCTCATCAATAATATCACAAATACTATTGAATATTTTAATATATTTTTCATATAGGTCTTCATTAATTGATTAAAAACTAATATTCACTCCAAAGGAATATGTTCTTGCCTGCGGTGCAGTGTTCCTGTCAATACCCGGAGCGGTATTCGAGTCACTGTTGGTTGATACCTCAGGGTCTGATCCGGAATATCCAGTGAGAATTAATGCATTGAAAATCTGGGCATAAACCCTTATTCTCTCAAGATTAAAGCCATTCTGCCAAACGTTTTTAAATGTATAGCCGAGTGAAATATTCCTGAGTTTCAAATAGTCTCCTTTTTCAATATTTTCCGTAATCGGGAATGAAGATCCGTTGGAAACGTTATCGTTTATGATAGGTTTGGGAATATTGGTAATATCACCTGATTGTTTCCATGCTGTCTCATAAACCTCGACAGAGTTGTTCCACCATCTCTGGTCTCTTGTACCAGCTTTTGATCCCGAATATACATAGAACCCCAATGCGTATGTCATGTTTACTGCGAAATCGAGGTTCTTCCAGGTGACCGTGTTATCTATACCACCATAGAATTTGGGTAGCGGGGAAGCCCAGGCAACACCATCACTGGCTGTGCTGATAGCAGGAGCAACACCACCATCTGCCCTGTAAGTCCATCTGTTGGTATTTTCGTGGCTATAAAGAATCTCCTGTCCGTTTTTGTTAACAAATATCCTGCGGCCGGTTTCAGGGTCGACTCCTCTGGTTTCAACAGCCAGAAGGTTTCCAACGGGCTTGCCAACAACTGTTATGTTTGTTGTTTCGAGACCTCCGGTAGTGGATCGTATCTCAGTAACACCAGGTGCAAGCTCTGTAACTTCGTTTTTAATAGCAGTGAAGTTAAAGTTGGTTGTCCAGCTGAAGTCAGCTCTGGAAATATTAAAGCTTGTCAGCGATACCTCAAGACCCTTGTTATACATTGATCCAACGTTGGCGGGGATTGAGTTGCCAGGAATACCCTTTGAAGGAGACTGTGGCACATTGAGGATAAGGCTATTCACATCGTTATAGAAGTAGTCCAGGTTAAGCTGCAGCCTGTCATTCAGAATGCCAAAGCTGAGACCAAGGTCATACTTGTCACTTGTCTCCCATTTCAGGTCAGCATTACCTGCCTGTGAGAAGGCCAATGTCGGAATTGCTCCGTAAAGTCCTGAACTATAAAGGAACAAAGAGCTATAATTACCGATTCCAAACATGTTACCTACCCGGCCATAGCTGACTTTCAACCTTATGTCTGAGAAAATACTGCCAAGACTTGAATTTGCTATAAAATCTTCATTAGAGACATTCCACATGAGTGAAGCGCCGCCGAAATTTCCAAATTTATTGTCTTTTGAAAGCCCGCTGTATCCATCACGGCGGAAACTTCCTTCGAAATAATATTTTTTGTCCCAGTTAAGGCTGGCCCTGCCGAAAGCGGAAGAATAATAGTTCTCACCATATCCGCCGCCCGGGATGGCTGTATTGGATGACCATGCTCCTGCGAATGTATTGAAGAATGGATCGCTGACAGCCTGTTTATCTGCATCCCAGCTCCTTCCAACAGTCCTCTGCTGCTCAACTCCGGCGAGAAACCCAAGGTTCAGTTTTTCTTTCACAACCAGGTTATAATTTGCCGTATTCGTCCAGGTCCACCTTTTATCTTTGCCGCTCCAGTTGTAGGCATAACCGTTATAGCTGAAACCATCACCACCTATCGGCGACCAGAATGTTGTTGTTTCCCTGTTCATATTGTCCATACCGTAAACAGTCTTTAAAACAAGGCCTTTAACCGGCTCAAGGCTTGCAGAAAGAGTTGCAAGTATCCTGTCAGTTGAAGTTGTATTCTTGTTTGTCTCAAAGAGCTGGGCAGGGTTATAATACCCCAGTGAAGTGGCCAGACCAGTACCCATACCGCCGATGGCGCCTGATGCAAGGTTAAAATTCCCATCAGCAAGGTAAGGCCCGATAATCGGAGGAAGCACGAAAGCAAGACGGGCAGCACCAGCAGTGGAGAAGTCAGATCCCGTATTTGGTGATTCGGTGTACCCGTTTGTATATGCGATGTTGGCACCCACTGAAAAATATTTGTTAAGCTTGTGGTCAACATTCATTCTCGCATTCTTCCTTGTGTAAAAGTTGTTCTTGATCATACCTTCCTGGTTGCTGTAACCAACAGACATGAAATATGATGTGGTTGGAGATGATCCTGAAACGGTAAATGCATGGTTTTGCTGGAAACCCTTCTGGTAAATGAAATCAGGCCAGTTTGTTTTAACGGGATTCCCGTCAGCACCATTCACGAAATGCAGCGGAGCTGTACCATTGGCATTCGTATATGCAAGGTTTTTATGCTCGAGGTACTGGTCTGCATTCATCATGTCGAACAGTCTGAAAGGCTCAGTGAAGCCTGCGTAACCGTCATAAGTAACCTTGGTCTTTGCTCCCGAACCGCGTTTGGTGGTTATTATAATTACACCGTTGGCTGCCCTGGAACCATAGAGTGCAGTTGCAGAAGCATCCTTAAGGATCTCCATTGATTCTATATCGTTCGGGTTGATATCTGCCAGTGAGTTCTGGATTG
>JBLNAO010000253.1:0-3114 GCA_050259395.1 Chloroflexota bacterium | reverse complement strand
TGAAGCTTCCCTGAAGCCATAAGGAATTCCTGAGCCTGGTCTCCCATATTGTTTTCAGTCAGGGTCTCCCTGAATATTTCGAAGTTCGTAGCCTTAAGAGATCCGGTGTATTTTGAAATTTCACTAAAATCAGGGTAAACGCACCATTGGCCGATTTCATGACCTACAACCGGAATGCTGTATTTAGAAACAATATCCCTGAAATCAAATTCAGTTTGCGGAGGAGCTGAATTGATGATGTCTTTGAGACCATCGCCCCATTGATGGATCCTGGGAGCAGGCGTAAGATGATAATCATTTTCAGGAATCTGCGGCCATCCTGCTGCTGATGTGTAAACCCTCCTGTTGTCTTTTGCCTTCCAGTAATTCAGCAATTTCCCGAGGTAGGCATTCTGATTCCTGCCTGCAGGCTCATTACCGTAAGCAAGCATGCAGAACGACGGATGATTCCCGTATTCCTTTATTATTCTATCACCCTCATTATAAATAAATGTGTCGATTGCTTCTCCGTTCCCGATCGAGGCTCCCTGGTTTGCCCAGGAGCTGCATTCAACATGAAAATAAATACCGAGCCTGTCAGCTTGTTCAAATGCAGCCTCAGGAGGGCAGAATGAATGAAATCTGACATGATTCAGCCCGTATTCCCTGCATATTCTCAGAACTTTGCCCCATGAAGCAGTATCTGAAGGAGGATAGCCTGTCAGCGGGAATATGCAGCATTCGGTTGTTCCCCTGAGGAAGATCTGCCTTCCGTTGACAGCGAACCTGGTGCCTTCGACCTTAAACTCCCTCATTCCGAAATCTTCTGATACATTGTCTATCGTACCGTCACTGTTTCTCAGGCTCACATTCATCCTGTACATTGCAGGTTTGAATTCACTCCACGCGGAAAAATTGTTTCCCATCGGGTAATCGAATACAAGCTCTGTATGATCGGCACCACTCCTGATTTTTGCTGTCATGCTTTTCAGCTTCCGGGCCTGCGGAGTATTGAAGCTTTCGGCTTTTATTATCACTTTGCCGCTGAATTCTGCTTGCGACCGGTTGGTTATTTTAGCTATAACCCTGGCGCTTTTTCTCTGGACATCAGGATATACTGAAACATCGCTTATGAATACCGGCGATGTAGCCCGCAGGCTTATATCTCCTGCAATGCCGTTCCAGTTCGATTGTGTATGATCGCTGATACTGTGGGAGTTAACTCCCACTGGAATGATTATACTGTTGTCAATCCTGATGCTTATAAGGTTCATGCCTTCCTTAAGGAGCCCCGATATTTCAAACTGGTGAGGCACGGCAAGGCTGTTCTGAGTGCCTGCTTTCACACCGTTTACAAAGACGGTTGATTCCCAGTGGGGCCGCTCAAGAAAGAGCACGATGCTCCGGTTTTTCCATCCTGCCGGTATCTCCACCTCCTTCTGATACCATGCCGGTCCTTTGTAATATTTCACCGGTTTGAGCCAGAATGGGATCTTAATGTTGCCCGCCTGGCGGTACCTGGCATATTTTTCCCGGGTAAAGTAAGAACGGTCGACTATATCCCCGGTCCATGGTGTGCGGAGAGTCACCTCATCACCTTTGCCGTTCTCAGCCATGGAGCCCGGAAGCTTTACCCGATCCTCCGGAATTGATTCGTACCATCTTTCCCTGATACCTTCATCGAGGGAATCAATCCTGAACCCCCATTCACCTGCAAGAGACATTTTTTGCCTTGTTTCCTGCTTATCCGGGGAGCATGAAGCAAGAATAAGAAGGAGAAAGATCAGATTTTTCATTTTGATGGTTTGTTATTGCATCCTGAAAGTTCATTTTCAATAATCTCAAGTGTTTTACCCTTTGTTTCAGGCAATTTTTTAAGGATGAAAAAGAACCCGAAAACACATATTGTTCCGTAAAGCCAGAAGGTGCCTGATGCCCCCAGAAGACTGTTCAGTAAAGGGAATGTATAGGTAAGGATGAAGCAGGCAGCCCATAATGCAAAGGTTGCAACTGCCATGGCTTTTCCTCTTACGCGATTAGGAAATATTTCCGAGAGCACAACCCAGGTTACAGGGGCCAGTGACATTGCATAGCATGCAATTGCAGCCACTACCATAATAAGCATCGGAACCCCCTGCACTTTCAGGAAATACATTGATCCAAGAACTGCATAGATGCCCGCAAGTCCACCAGCGCCAAGCAACATCAATGCTTTTCTCCCAAGCCTGTCGACGGTGAACATCCCGACAAAAGTGAAAACCATGTTCACGCTTCCGGTAATGACTATATTGAATAATGTATCAGAGACGCTGTAACCTGCGTCAGCAAAGATCTCCTGTGCATAGTTGAATATCACGTTTATTCCGCACCATTGCTGAAATACAGCAAGCACAATCCCCACTATAAGAATTTTTCTGATACGCATGCTCCTGAGGCTTCCGCGGGATGAATCAACTGAACTGTTTAGAGTATCTTTTATTGAATCCATTTCAGCCCTGGCAAATGATTCACCCCCTATTCGCTCGAGTATCCTTAATGCTTTGGACTGACGACCGGGGTCTTTTGCCATCCATCGCGGGCTCTCGGGAACAAGCCACATCAGCAGGAAAAAAAGCATTGCCGGAACAGTGCATGCATAAAACATCCATCGCCAACCTGATTGCCCGTTCCATGAATTCAGTATGTCAATCGAAGTGGCGCCCGCCTCAACGGGTTGCGCTATTCTCCAGTTTATGAACTGGGCAGCCAGTATTCCGGTAACGATCGTAAGCTGATTGAGCGAAACGAATCTCCCCCTCACCTCCCCTGGTGTGACCTCGGCAATATACATTGGCGAGAGGTTCGATGCCAGCCCAATGCCTATGCCGCCAAGAATTCTGAAGATTACAAAACCCGCAAATGACTGGGAAGCGCCTGTTCCGACCGAGGCAGCAATAAACAATGCCGCCGAGAGTATCAGAAGCTTTTTCCTCCCGAAACGATCGCTGAGGTTACCCGAAAGTACAGCTCCTGCAAGACATCCCACCAGGGCGCAGCTCATCGCCCAGCCCTGAAGAAAAGTGTTCCCGGAGATCCCAAAGAATGGTTCATAAAAAGGTTTGGCGCCGCCGATCACCACCCAGTCATAGCCGAACA
>JBLNAO010000252.1:0-8246 GCA_050259395.1 Chloroflexota bacterium | reverse complement strand
GGCAGGATAATCTTTCCTGTAAGAGCCCTGAACCCTTTACCCGCAACCCAGGCAAAATCGTGAATATTTTCACCTGTGAAGTGAATTGTTTTAAGTGAAGATGGCCGGTTCTGCTCTATGCTGGGGACTCTCCACTGGGAGGCTGTTTCATTTAGCCATGCCTCTTCGCTCACTGTTTGAAGATCACCGGATGCCCCCACAACATAATCCTCCTGCAAATTTATTGTAACATCGTACTTCCCGAATTCGGAGTAGAACTCTCCCTGGTCGAGATAAGGCATGGGATGCCAGCCATCCAAATCAAAGACAGCGGGTTTGGGATACCATTGTGAGATCTGGTATGCTCCGTCTGCCAATCCCATCCTGGAAATATTACCTTCAGGAACCTTAACCCTGAAAGGAGTACTTATATATATTGTATCTCCGGGGTAAATTGAAGCAGGAAGTTTTATTATGCAGATATCAGGCTGGCCTGGAAGGAGCTCCGTTTCAGCCTGCATGTTATTGACCCTGAAATCCAGGGAATCGATCCAACCGCGGTGACGCGGATCTTTGAACAGCTTCTGTTTTCCACCGATTGTTAAAAGCTGCCTGGCAAGATCGGTTCTGTTGGAGGAATATGCATTTGGCCAGAGGTGGAAATAAAGAATAGCGAGCGTGTCTGGCGAGTTGTTGATGTATTCGATCTCTTCAAAGGCATGGAGCTGATTCCTGGAATCGTCAAGTGTGACATCGATCCTGTAGTTGACCTCTTGCTGAAAATAAGTGTCCTGTGCATTAATAATGCATGTGTCAAGGACAATTAAACAAATTAAGGATTTAACCTGAAGGTTCCTGATAACCATGTCATAAAGTTAACAAAAAACCACGCCGGCAGCAGCGTGATCTTTGAACATAAACCAGAGCACACAGAATCTATGATGCGATGAAGATCATCTCATCTTCTTTGCCTGACACTTCTTGTCGGAACTCTTTCGGTTCGCCTGGTGACGGTTGTATCTTTTACCTGCTGGCGTCTCTGCATTTCAACCTCTTTCTGCTTATACTCCCTTTGAACATCTTTTTCGCGGCGGTTCTGAACCTGCTCCCGGTTGACTTCACGGCTTGTATCGCGATCTCCCTGGCCGCCATATTGCCTTACTCCTTCATTCCTGTCTGTAGCAGAGGGTTGATAATTACGATTCCGTTCGCGCATCGGCCTTATATCTTTTACGTCTGAAATTCGGGGAGGAGCCGGCCGGTTGCCGTTTTGCGCTGCGATCACCCTGGGCCGGTATATTTCCAGTTCATTATTGATTAATCGTCTTCCGGGTGCATTGCTGTCTTTCACTGTGACTTTCCTGATCTTTCTGCCCGAAACGTTCTCGACCCCTGAAGGATCTGGTCCGGACACCATCATTCTGCGTCCGGTACCGTCTGCACGGTAATCAGAGATTACCCTGGTATTCCTGATAATCTCATCGTTCCTGCGCTTGCTTACATAATATTTTTCAATATTAGACCGGCCGAAATCATGTTCCCTGACGAAGACCCATCTGTACTCTTCATCGTTATCGCGGAAATCCCATCCGAATCCCGAATCAGGCCTCATAGGCGCCCATCCGAAGTAGCCATCGCCCTGACGCCAGACCACCCAGGCCGGAGCCCATTCATCCCCCGGGAACCAGAACCAGCCGTACTGGGGATCATAGTCCCATCTGCCATAATGGAAAGTTGCCCAGCCCCATGGGTAATCAGAAAGCCATGTCCAGCCATAATCCGTGTAGATCCATTTCCCGTTAGAAGCATAAGGATAGAAATTCCTGCCTGCATCAGGCATCCACACATAACCATATTCGCGGTTATGCACCCAGTCGCCATAAGGACTAAGTTCATCGTAAAACAGCTGTGTAGTTATTGTTTGCGCACGCTGATTGTCATAACGGTCATTTGTATAAGGCCTGTAGGTTGTACAGGAATATGCAGATATGAGTATGATCAAAAATAAAAAAAACCTTCCACTGGTTTTCATGACTGAGAGATATTTTAAAAACAAATAAAACAAAGAACCTCAGGAATTTACCTGAGGTTCATCCTGTTACTCCTTCCCTGACACGAGGGTCATTAAAAAAGCAGTCTCCTCCACAGTATCGAAACTGTATTTCATTTTTTCATCCAAAGTCAGCAATTCTCCTTCATTCAGCACAACTGACTCTTCCTTAATATGCAGGACCAATGATCCTTCAACCACCTGGAATGTAACGGAGTCGTTAGCCTGGTAAGAAATAACTTCTGTACCTTCATGGAGAATGGTGAGCAATACCTTCACAGTCGGACTGTTCAACAGGATTACCGAGTTAAGTTCTCCCTCCAGCCAGGTCTGGTCATTCTTCAGGTCCTCTATTATAGCGGGGATGTCGAATGATGATGATGCACCGTTTTCAAAATGAAAGTATGGTTTTGTCCTGAAGTTTTCCTTCGCTGTTTTGACTTTATATCCGTTTACACTCATTTGGATTTTTTTAATAGCTGACGAATGAAAATGAACCTTGTGGTGATCAGAGAAGCAGGATAACAAGAAGAATGATCACAAGCAAAGTACCGGCACCTATGTATATGTACCCTCCTGCTTTCAAATTCTCTTTGATCCCCTTCAACTCTTTTTTCAGCTCCTTCTTTTCCTTAGCAGTCATATCTGACTTGTCCATGTCGCGGATTTCTTCAACACGCCTGTTCATCCTGCTGAGTTCCTCTTCAGAAAGTTTGTTCTCTGTCTTTTCGGGAAGGGCGTCTTTCTTTTCATTTTTATCCGGTTCAGCTGCAAATGCTGATGATATACCCAACGATAAAACCATCAGGCATACGATAATAAGTGACTTTTTCATCTTCAACGTTTTTAATTAAATTAATATCATAGCAAAGGTAAAATGCAGTCGATCAGGCTACGTTACACAATATGTTGAAAGATTTACATAATTCACACTCAACTAGTCCCTTATAAAATAAGGCGGGACAATGAATAGTCCTCATTGCCCCGGCACTTTAACTTTAAATTTGTTCTAACCCTGTTTTCAGAACTTGATTTCGTACAGTTCACGATTTGAATTTCCTACTTTGTCCTGGAGCCTGTTAAACACCTCATCCATCTTTCCCTGCTCGAAATACAGATTAGTGTCGGCAAGAGAAACAAGTTTCTTTTTAAGTTTCTCTATTTGCTCATTCCAGATCAATGTTGCCTTTGGTTTTACACTGGATTTTGACATATTCTATAATTTTAAAATTTCAGCTCAAACTTTACAGCTCAAAGATCAAGATGATTGCCTATATCTTTATTACAAAACTTTGGTAAAAAGTTATATTTTTCCCACACTGAAGCTGATTATAATGGAACCAACCTGATAATTATTAATGATTTCTTCAAAATATTTTATAATTTTATAGAATGTGACTGGATTCTGAAGAAGATATAAAATCATTACGCCATGGAACAACCATCAGATTTTGGATTCATTCCCATGAAAAATGTCCTGATAGCCCTGGATCTTGATCCGTCAGCGAGGAAAGTTGCAGAAGTGGGTTATTCAATAGCAAAAACCATGAACGCGAACGTTTTGCTTCTTCATGTGGTTGAGGATGATGTGTATTATTCGAGCCTCGAGTATTCTCCTGTAACCGGATTCAGTGGATTCAGCAACTCTGACTTCACCATTATGGCCAATTCGGAAGGCCTGATTCAGGCGTCACAGTACTTTCTCGAAAAAACAAGAGAACACCTTCATGATGAAAGTATTCAGATAATTTCAGATAAAGGAGACTTTCCTGACACGATCCTTAAAAAAGCAAAGGAAATGAATGCAGACCTGATTGTGATGGGATCGCACAGCAGGAGATGGCTCGACCAGGTTCTTATGGGCAGTGTAACGGAGAAAGTGCTGCATCATACTTCAATTCCCCTTCTCATAATTCCCACAAAAGGGAAGAAGAAACAGCTATGATACTGGTTTGATACTGTTCATTTCATTCCTTCTGAGAACAGCCCTGACCCTTGACCAGTAAGCTATTGTCATTTCACCCGAGCCATTCCACCTTTTTGCAATTATTTCATAATCAGGGCCAAGGTCTACAGCATAATACAGGAAGATTTCTCTTGACACCTTCAGTGTGTAACAATCTTTCATCCTGTATTTTTTCCCCGTTCTCTTATTATAATCGCAAAGCCTTATAGGTCTGATCTGAAACGGGCCATAAGCTTCTTCTATTGGATTGAATGCCAGGGTATCGCCACCACTTTCAACTTCAAGTATAGCAATCATCAATCGTTCATAAATGTTTATCGGCTGAGGTGCTTCAATTACCAGGGTTTTAATGTCCGGTGCAATAACCTTCGTTGTAATAAACATTAAACATAGTGCCAGAGGAATCCGCATATACATAATTATAAAGTTATCGGGCTTATTGTTCGATATCCGTTTCCTGAGATTGATCTAAAATCTAATGGAAAACAGAATATATTTCAGCATGGATGCTTGTCCAGTCTTTGCTTCCTTCCCGGATTCCTTCTCAGCCCTTCCCCTTCTTTCTTCTCCCCGACGGGTCCGGATCTTTTATCCTTAACCCGCTTGTAAACTGCTATAAAATCAAGGGCAATCTTATCTATACTCGTCTGACCGGACATTAAATATTATTTCGAATTCTGTGTAACAAACATATTACACAGCAAAGTAACATGAATATGTTTATCCGGAGATTACATAACTTTTTTTAAAACTTATATAATTCACACATAAACTACCGGCACTCAAAAATCACTTTACTCAAATGCCCTTAAAATGGGCCTTTGATGCATATCTTAAACATGACAGAGGACCAGCTTGCAGTGTAGCCTTATTTCAAAATGTGGGAATATTGTAACTTATTCTGAAAGTTGTGTAACTTTTTATAAAGCAAGGATTTGGATTTTTACAGTACGATAATCGGAATTACGATTGCATGTTTTTGCCATGAAAAGGCGGTAGTAAGGTTGAAATTAAATCTAAAAAGATGAAGGTCATGGAAAGTGCTCAGACGGATTTCATTTCGGTATTGAACAGCATGCTTCTGCTAATTGATTATAACGCCGACATGCTGGCACAGGTAACTTCGGGTGACAGGAGAACCATAAAGGATGCAGCAACAGCTTCTGCAAAAGCCGCATCCATTCTGAATGTACCCGTTTTACTCACAGCTTCCGAAAGGAACAGGGATTATCTTAAGGAGATAGCTGAGCTCTTCCCGAAACAGGAGATTTTTGTAAGAAAATCAATAGCCTCCAATGCATTGGTCGATGAAGCTGTGAGGCTCAGGCTAAGGAGATACGGAAGGGACAAGCTGGTTATTGCCGGTTTATGGACCAGTGAAAGTTTCGCTGAGACAGCGCTGGGTGCATTGAAAGAAGGATATGATGTATTCGGATTAATTGATGCCTGCGGGGACACCTCTGTTGAAAGGCATAATTACGGGGTACACAGAATGCTTAAAGCCGGGCTGAATCCTATAACATGGATGTCGCTGGCGTCTGAATGGATGAATGGCTGGGCAGATCCAATGGAAAATGATTCCGACGACATTACAGGTAAGTATAATGTTATGCTGTCGCATTTGTCCAGACAATGATTCTTTTGATTAACGTAATGTGTGAATTATATAACAATTAAACCAAATTGTATAAGGCCCGGGTCTGAAGCCAGTCATAAATTTGATTTGAATATTTGATGAACGCAGCTTTGGAAGGGCCGGATAACAGTTTTAAGTAGATGGGAAGAGAAATATGATGCACTAAAAACCGGATTAACATATATCCCATTGAACAATATCTTTTAATAAGAAAAATTATGTATGACTTAAAAAACTCTGAAATGACTATCTACGTTAAAAATATGGCTTGCCTTCATTGCCGGGAGGTTGTTAAATCCGAACTTGAAAAGCTTGGAGTAAACAAAGCGGTAATCAGCCAGGGTGAAGTAAAGATCACCCAGGAAATGTCGCCTTTCAAAAAGGAGCAGCTTAACCAGGCTCTCAAAAGATCAGGCTTTGAGCTTATGGAACCCGAAAAGGTGATGCTTGTAAAAAAGATAAGGAACATAGTAGATCAGTTCCTTTATTATTCGGACGAGCAGATGATTAAGTTCCTGCCGGGGTACCTTAGTAAAAAGTTAAAATATGATTATGCTTACCTGGCTGAATTGTTCTCTGAAGTATACAACACCACAATTGAGAAGTATTTTGTGCTAACCAAAATAGAAAGGGTGAAAGAACTACTGGTTTATTACAGGCTGAACCTGACCGAAATAACCTATCAGTTGAACTACAGCAGCGTGTCACAACTGGCAAATCAGTTTAAGGAAATCACCGGAATATCCCCAAACAACTTCCTGAAGATCAAGTACATACGTCAAGCTGTTGAACAGAATGTGTGAATGATATAACTTTATGTAAAAGTTATGTAACACAATCCGGACCAAAGGTCAGCATATTTGTAGTGGGTTTTTTCAGGTCCCTTTATCAGGATCTGTAAAAAAAGATTGTAAGACGACAATCCTTCAAAATTATGGAAAAAAACACTACATCTGTTGGAGAGGAAAGAGTAAGGGGGATAAATAAGAATTCTGGAACAGATCTTAACGAAAATCCACTTCCTGGGCGCCTGGTGACGGGGAAATACCGAATGTACCATGAGTATCTGGAGTGGCTGGGATTTAATGAGGAGACAAAAATCTTAATATTATCGCCCAATAATCATTATTATTATGATGATGACGAGCTCAGGGATGTAAACGCCTTGCTCAACCTCAAGCATCTGAATCATATCAAGGAGGTCAAGGGATTCCTTTATTCCGTAAGTCAGGCCCTTGCAAACAAGAGCTACCTTATCGGCAGTTTCATTGACAGGAAACATCAATTCAGCTTTTTTGCAAATTCGATATACCCTGATAAAAGCCTTCAGGAAGGAGTGGATCCGGTAGAGAACGGAATTTCGTCAAGGATACCATTGCTTAACATGATTTATGATTTTATGGATTCCCGGACAAACAACAGGAACATGACAAAAAAATCTGTGACTTTGCTCCTGGAGATTACCGGTTTCAAGGTTCTGGATATGACTGAAATAAATGGGATCACATGTTTCTGTGCCCAGAAAAATAAGTCATCGTAACTGAACAAAACACCTCCTTTCTGTATTTATAATCTGAATATCCCTGGAAACAGAATGAGATTCTTATGTCCATATTTGTAGCATTATACCGCCATAATATTATTCCATTCATAAAAAAATGGAACCTCCTGAATGTCATTCTCGGAGGCATCGACATATTCTCAATCGCACTTGCTTTTCAATGCGCGTACCTGATAAACTTCTATGATGAAGGCGGTTTTTTCTTCAGTGAGAAAAAACTGTTAATCTTGTTCCTGGTATTGCTTCCCTTATGGATTCTGGTTTTATACCTCATAAAGATTGCAGAGATCCCGAGAACAAAAAGATACAGGGTTCTCTTTTTCGAATATTTCCAGTCTTCACTGGTATTGTTTCTTATTTTCACTTTCATCTACTTTTCATTTGACCTCTATCCTATTCCCAGGTTATTCATTGTTGAGCTCATATTATTAGGTTTCATCTTCCTGTTCTCAATCAGGATGCTTGAATACAAGGTATTTAAGATTTACAGATCACAGGGGTACAATACAATAAATATTGTCCTTATAGCTGATGATTCTTCGGAAAGGTTTGTCGAAAAACTCCTTATCCATAAGGAATGGGGATACAAGATCTTCGCCATTTTCACAGAATCGGAACTGTTGCAGAAAAAATATGAGAAAACCATAATCATGCTTCCAGGCAAGTACATGAAGGTATTGAATGACCTCATGGACGGTGACCTCATTGATGAAGTGCTTTACCTGAAAAACAAGGTTGTTCCCTCGGAGGTGAGGGATATAATCAGTTCATGTGAGGAAGTTGGCGTTACATTAAAACTGAGGATAACAGAATCGGTCGTAAAGCTTACAAATGCATTCAGATCGGAGGTAGCAGATGAAAATTTCCTTACTTTCATCAATGTTCCCCACAATCATTATCAGCTTGCCCTGAAAAAGGTTATGGACGTTGTTATTTCACTTGCTGTCATCATAGCCTTTTCACCTGTTTTCCTGATCATAGCCCTGCTGGTAAAGTTTTCCTCTCCCGGTCCTGTGATCTTTAAACAGGCGAGGGTTGGCCTGAGAGGCCGTCC
>JBLNAO010000251.1:0-3514 GCA_050259395.1 Chloroflexota bacterium | reverse complement strand
GGATGAAAGTACGGCAATTTAAAATAAAATTCTTTACGCCCCAAGAGCGAAGGTCACACCTGATATGGAAAGTCAGTTTGTGAAGAACAAAATCATCCCGGTTGCCACTGCGACCAGGAATAGAACGATTGGTAATGCAGGAACCTTCCCGGAAAAATCATTTGAATCATTTCCTCCTTCCCGGACATGGATATTCCTGAGGCTCAGATAAAGTCCTGTCAGGACCAGGATTGCCTGAAACCATGGGATATATTGAGGAATAAATTGCCTCCAGGGAATATTCGATGTGCCGAAAAAATCCCATCCCCAGCCAAACGGATCGGAAAGCGATTGCGCTAAAAATGTGACGTTGACGAAAAGCATCGGGATCACAAATGCGATCCACAGTGTCAATCCAAGCGGCAGGATTGCACCGGAATATTCAAGGAACAGGGTTCTGGCTGAACTGCCTGGTTCAGACAATTTAGTTCCTGCCAAAGCCAGAAGGTATAAAATCCCCGGCACCAGGAACATAATAAGAAAAAGGAATCCCGCAGAGTAAATCCCGAAAAGATCCCAGTTGTCCTTGTCGAGAATATTCACATAATCCCTCAAAACAGGCCAATGGCCAAGATAGAGGATTGAATAAACAACAGATGTGGTGAATATTGCTATTGCAAGCCAGGCTCCGCTCATGCTTCCTGAAACTGTGCCCTTTCCGGCTGGTTTTGTAACAAATGTTACATTTTTGTAGGTGCAGCTTCTCACGCATTCGAGGCACAAACCACACTCAGTATTGCTTTTCAGCTCCCCGGCATTTAGCCCGTATGGGCAGGCCCATCCTGAATTATTCCCGTTTTGGCAGAATTTTGGCCTGCACCGGTTGCAGGTTTCTTCCGATCTTGTCCTCAACCCCACAGGACTCAGTTCCGAGAAAGGCGTTATGAACACACTTATCGGGCATACATACCTGCAGAATGCCCTGTGTTCCCATATTGTGGCCATAATTGTCGGGACAATAATAAGCGACAGAACGGCCAAACCTGAAACCTTGGGTGATGCAACAAGGGTTGTTGAAAAAGTGGCAAGTACCAGAAAAAAACTCAGTCTTAACCAGTTATTGTCAAGCCATGCCGGCCATTTCCGGAACAACCCTGAGAAATGGTTATTGTATGGACCTGTCTTACCTGTTTCAGGGGTCAGGAATGATCTTCTTTGCAAGAAATCACCGATCATAGGCAATGGACAAACAGTGCACCAGGCTCTTCCTCCGAACGGAGTCAAAAAGGCAACAAGAAGGAACAGCCACACTGCCCACATTAAAAGCACTCCGAGGTTCCGTCCCGATACTTTGGTGCCGAAAAGTGTGGTCATGACTACAACATAAATAAGCATCAGGGCAAGAACGGTAAGGATGATCTGCGGCCATCTCGCTCTTGCGATTTTCTCCAGGAAAGGGAATTTCATGAAGATATCTGTTCCATAAGCCTGCGCGCTTATTTTAACACGAACCGGCATGAAGACCCAGAGCAGCACTATTCCGGCAAGGCATCCAAGGCTGAAGAGAAGAAGCGTGTTGGGGAAGATCAGGAGCTTCCCCGATTCGAAAGCATGCATGGGGCCGCACCATACATGACACCTGTAATAGCTCTTCGAAACAATGTAGTTCATTATACCTGCATGCCTTGCTACGAGAGTCAGCTCCCTGCTTATCGCCGGGGGTATTGTAGGATCGTCAGTCCTGAAGATTTCAATTTCATCCCTCAAAGGAGTCACCTTGGCATCGACATTGAACTCCTGGAGGAAGAAAGAATGTCCGGTGTCGTCTGATGAGAAAGTGATATGAAGAGTGTCTCCCCTGTTGCATCTTATAACTGACGGATCTTTCCCGTATCTGAAATTTCTTACATGAATATTCCGGGAGACCGGCTTCCCGGCAAAAAACTGGCCAATGAATGCTGGTATCATTCCTGAGATCAGTACAAGAATAAGAGCCGTGACCTTGTGCGATTTCATCGAATTTGCCCGTTCGGGGAAAGTAAAGATTAAGAGACAGATTGCCCCGCGAAAAGGGCTACACAAGATAATAAATATTTTCCGGCACCAGTAGATTTTTGCTAGATTTGTAGAATACCCAATGAATGCTGAAATCATGGAGCAGCCACGAAGGAGAAAAAAGAAAAAGACTCTTCAGAATATTCTAATCTTATTATTCATTTTTCTGATAATTGCCGGAATCCCTTATGCTTTCCTTAAATATCAGTCGCGGCAAAGCGGCCTCTCAATGAAGGAGGTGATTCAAAGAAAGATCAATAGAAACGGGAATGCTGAAAACATGGGCTCTGTAGCAGGAATAACCGGTGAAAAGATCGATTTTCTCACTCCTTCCCCGGCAGGACAGGGTTACACTGAACCGCCACAGATCTCACATGTTCTCGCGGGAGATCTGGATAAGGATGGGTTGAATGATATAATCGTATGTGATTCGCGCGATAACTTTGTTTCATGGATCAGGCAAAACCCTGCAGGCACATACACAGAGAAGGTCCTTGCTTCGGGACTGATAGCTCCGGCTCACGCGCAGATCACAGATTTCGACAGGGACGGCGACAATGATGTACTGGTCGGAGTCCTGGGCATGCTTTTTCCCAACAACGACAAAATTGGCTCAGTGGTGCTGCTGGAGAACAACGACCTCACTTTTACACCCAGGGTCATAATAGAAAAGATCGCACGTGTTTCCGATGCAAGAGCCGGAGACCTCGACAACGACGGGGACAACGACATTGCCGTTGCCCAGTTCGGCTATGATGACGGGGAAACGCGCTGGCTGGAGAACAAGGGAAACTGGCAGTTTGAAAGTCATATCCTTCAAAACCTTTCAGGTCCGATAAATGCTGAAATAGAAGATTTTGACCAGGATGGCGATCAGGATATTATTTCGATTGCGAGCCAGGAATGGGAAGAAATATGGTGCTTTGCAAACGAGGGCAAAGGCACTTTCAAACCCCAGCTCGTATGGGGATCATCGAACGAGGATTTTGGCTCGAGCGGTATTTCAGCATGCGACATAGACCTCGACGGCGATATGGACATCCTTTACACCAACGGTGATGCATTCGATTATATACCACCCGCACCACGGCCATGGCATGGTGTTTCATGGCTGGAGAATACAGGAGGACTCAAGTTCGAATATCACAGGATCTGCGATTTCAACGGAGCTTTCAGCGCAAGGTCATGCGATGCGGATGGCGACGGTGACAACGATGTTTTTGTCGTGAGTGGTTTCAATACCTGGGATAAACCGGAGGCTCAGAGTTTTATATGGCTCGAGAACAATGGCGAGATGCAGTTCATAAAACATGATATAACCAATGCCCCCACGCATCTTCTGACACTCGATATTGCGGACTTCAACAACGACGGCAAACCTGATTTTGTAACAGGAGGCATGCACCCGTATCCACCCTACGACCGTATGGGAAGGATCACCCTTTGGTTGAACAACGGCATTCTTCCGTCGAGGTGAAAA
>JBLNAO010000250.1:0-16010 GCA_050259395.1 Chloroflexota bacterium | reverse complement strand
GGAAGCTTTAAAGATGACCGTTTCGGTATCGATTATAAGGATATCAGGATGTTTGCAAGCATAGACAGCAGCACTGTGGGCATCGACACAATGAGCCTCCGGACAGGCAAGGGAAGCCTTGCTCTGAATGGTTTCATCAGCCTTGAAAATACTGATTCCCTAATGCAGAATGATTTCAGGATGAATCTGAAGGCCAGGAATTTTCAGGCCGTCGAATCGAACAGCATTGAGCTTAATTTCAACTCCGATCTTGACCTTTCCGGGACCCTCGGGAACCCCGGGTTCAAGGGCGGCCTGGTCATAAACAACTCTAAGGTTAATATCGATTACTTCAATGAATTTCTTGCTAAAAAGAATGATGAGCCAAATCCTCCTCTGCTTATTGAAGCTCTAAGAGACACTATTGTATTATCGGCTGCGGATACGGCGAAAAAAGGTCCTTCTTTTTCCGGAACAGCATTCTATAAGAATCTCGCAGGGGAAGTTGCCATCGATATACCCGGGAATACCTGGATAACGGGAAAAGACATGAATTTCGAGCTTAATGGTCTGGTGCGTGCAGTTAAGGCATCCGAAAACATCAGCCTCTTCGGCGATCTGAATGTCAAAAGGGGATATTACAAGATCTATGGAAGGAGCTTCAATTTCGAGAAGGGTAAAATCACTTTCACCGGGAGCAGTGAATTTAACCCTGATGTCGACTTTGAAATTGTTTACAGCTTCCGCGACATTGAAAAAGAGCTCAAAAAGCTAAGGCTTCTCATAACCGGGAAGCTCATGAAGCCTGATCTCAGGTTCATGCTGGGTGATGAGGCAATTGAGGAAAAGGATGCCATCTCTTATATTGTTTTCGGGAAGAGTGTAAACCAGCTTGGTGAAGGCGAACGTGAAAAGATCAGCGGGCAGAATGTTGCAATGGGAGCCGCTGTCACCCAGCTTTCGTCGGCCCTCAAAGGAGTGCTCCAGGAATCTGCCGGAGTCGATGTTTTCGAGGTGACAGGCGGAGAAAACTGGAAATCGGGCAATGTCACGATTGGGAAATACATAACAAACAACCTTTTTCTCAGCTACGAGAGGAGCTTTGATTTCAACAAGCAGTCAAAAACCGCCAACACTGAAAAGATAATGCTCGAATACCAGCTTTTGCGAAACCTGATACTAAAAGCCACGAACCAGGAAATAAACTCCGGGTTTGACCTGATTTGGAGAAAAACATGGAGATAAGACTCCGGGTATATAGCTGAGGCTTCGGCAGGCAGGTCTGTGCAACTATAATTTTAACTTCTGAATTTCAATCCATCCTCTTTGCAGATCTTCTTGAGTAGCCTCTTTGCAGACATTATTGAAGTTGGGAGACCCCCTCCGGGTTCCACCCACTGGCCGCACATGTAAAAGTTGCTGAGCCCAGGTATTTTCTGCGACATTGGCTTCATGATAGTCCCGGCATTTTCAGGAGTAATAAGCCATCCTTCGAACGAGCCTTTCCAGTTGCCTGTGTATCGCTCAAAGGTAAGGGGTGTTGCCACATCAATCACCTCAATATCTGATGTGATCCCCGGGAACTTCTGGCTAAGCAGGCCAATTACAATGCCGGCAATCTCATCCTTTTTCCCCAGGTATTCTTTCCTGTCTTTTCCCAGTTTCTTCCAGTATTCAAAATCAGTCTCGAACATTATTGATACAACTGTTTTCCCCGGAGGAGCAAGTGTCGTATCCTGGTTGAAGATATGAACCTGCAGCCATTCCCTTGTCTTTCCTGCAATTGTAACAGGTTCCCTGAGTTTAAAAGTCTGACCTGAAACAGTTTTCGGAATATCTGCGAACGACCGGTTGATTCCAAGAGAAATATAGACCAGGGGCGGGAAAAGCAGCCATTTTTCATAAGGTTTGCGGCTAACCTCGTCACCATAATGGTTTTCGAGCATTTCAAAAAGCGTGGCATGACCATCTGCAGCAGAAACCACACGGCCTGCCGTATGCTCTGTTCCGTCTTCCAGCCGTATTCCGGTGGCTTTTCCTCCTGCGGTAAGGATCTTTGTCACTTTTTTGTTGTAGACGATCTCACCTCCGAGTTCCCTGTAGTGTGCCTCAAGCGCTTCCGACATCGGCATCGATCCACCTATCGGATAGCCGGCATTCCTGTTATGGAGATAGGCAAATGTGAACAGCATGAAGAACATCGAGAACTCCGGGATCCACATTTGACGGAATGCTTCTGCAAGCAGCGGATCTTTGATCCTCCCGGCGAACTCCTCTGAAGTGGTGTTCATCCATTCCTTCATCTTTTTCCCGTTCATGACAAAAATTGAGGCCAGTCTGGCCTGTTTGCCAAGCTTTGTCAATATGGAGTCGTGCTTTGAAGGTGAATCAAAAGGAATGCACATCCTGATGCCCTTTATGAACTCATCAACCGGCCCGTGATCGAGGGGACATGATTCTTTCAGGTGATTTTCCAGCTTGTCTGCATCTGTATAAAAAATCAGTGTCCTTCCATTTTCATCGGTGATGCGGAAATATTCGTCGAGATCTATGAAGGTTCGGTTTTGCGACACACCTGTTTCTTCCCATATGTCATGAATGCCGCTTTTCGGTGATGAACCGACCAGCCAATGGATGCAACCATCGAACGTGTAACCTTTACGTTTCCACGATGTACACAGGCCACCGGGAAGATCATGCATTTCGAAAATTCTTGTTTTGTAACCGTTCATTTGTGCATAAATGCCTGCTCCCAGCCCGGCAAAACCTGCACCGATGATGATTATGGATTTATCCTCTGCGTCCATACAAGTGAATTTATTATTAAAGGTATAAATAAACTTGTTATTTCAGTAGCGATGGCTGTACCTTCATAGTGGATCATGATCATAATTTCGACATCGTTTTCGCGTTATTTAATATCCAACCAAAACATATGTTTTTGTGTTTATAAATTAATTTTATGATGTAAATTTTTTGGATGACAATCAAGGAACTACATAACGAACTCACCGAAGCTTATTCGGTCAATAACCTGAACACAATTTCACTGAGCCTCATTAATTTTTTCAAGGCTAAGAATTATGTGGCGCTTCAGAAGATTTCAGAGATTATCAGGGATTATGTCGACATAAAGATCAGTGATAACGGCAAGGGTTTTTCAGCGCTTATGATGCTGTATCATCCCGACAGGGCGGTTTACCATATCAAGGAGATCAACCGGCTGGCTTCCGAAAACAATTATGATGGCCTGATGAAATATGCACACATACTCAGGCTCGAAAGAATAAGTGAAATAACCTCTGCATTAAGCAGCTATGATGATATAGATTACAGCCCGGTATATGACTGGGACATGTCTGATCTTGAAGAGGAAGGTTTCCGCATATTCGATTCAAATGAAAAAGAGGGCAAGGTGACGGTGGAATCAATGCGGGAGGCAGGCTGTTCGTTTTATGATGCTCTGAAAATAAGGGAGTTCGGCGATCCGGAAGCTAATTATCCGCTCTATTATCTCGATGAAATGGAAGACTTTGAGATGTCATCATACGGAATAAACGATCTCGATGGCATACAGTTGTGCGTGAGAGCAAGAACGATGAACCTTTCCAATAATAAGATAACTGACCTCATGCCGCTCATCGAGTGCAGGGAGCTTGAAGAGCTTGATCTTTCCGATAATGAGGTGGGCTTCATTGACGAGATCAAAAGCCTCAGCCAGCTCAGATGTGTCTTGCTTTCAAATAATTACATACAGGACATCTCGCCTCTTTTTGAGCTGACAAACCTTGAATATGCAAACCTGACAGGAAACAATATCGATCCCGTGCAGATAAATCGCCTGAGTGAGATGGGGGTTACTGTCGATTATTAAACCTCTTTTCCGGGATTTTCCGGCAGATTGAATCTGAAGTCGCTACCTTTGCACCATTCACTTGAAAACCATATTCTTCCATGATGGATTTCTACAAATTCCCGGCACAGGATGAGACCCAGTCCTGATCCTTTTTCACCTGATGTACCGCTTGTGGATACGATTTTGGATATGTCGAAAATGTTTTCCTGCTGCTCGGGTTTTATACCAATTCCTGAATCGGCAACAGATATCGTAACACCACCATCTTCGCTGAATGCCGTTACTTTTACTGCCCCCCCAGGGTTGGAAAACTTTATCGCATTCGAGATCAGATTCCGCAGAATGGCTTTAAGCATCTCTCTGTCTGCAAGTATCTTCAGGTCCTCAGGTACGATGAACTCCAGGGTGACGTTCTTTGCGTCAGCAGCAGGTTTTAGCAATTCGCCAACGTTCAGGAACTTTTCAGTGAGAATGATGCGTTCAGGATTGAACGACATTCTCCCTGTATGCACCCTTGTCCACATTAGAAGATCCTGCAGAAGGCTGTAGGTGTTTTTTGCTGCCTCATTGACAGTGTTAAGGTGTTGCTCAATCTGATCGATACTGTATTTTCGGAGGCCTTTTGTCAACAACTCGAGGAAGCCCAGTATTGCGGTAAACGGACTCTTGAGATCGTGTGACAATATTGCAATGAACCTGTCCTTGTCAGCATTAAGCCTTTCAAGTTGCATGTTCAGCCCGCCTATCTGTCGCGATCTGATGTTTGCACGGATCTGCATCATTGAAAGGGTAAACAACAATAATGTAATTACCAATCCTGTCAGCCATATGAGAAGCTGGCGCCTGTGGAAGAAAGACATCTCATCCTTTCTCCCGCTGAATACGAGTGTCCATGTTTTTCCTCTGAAATCAACATTAAGACTAAGGTGCATGTTGGGATTTTCAATGTTCAGGGAGTCTGATTGCCTGCTGTCGTAGAGAAGGGTCTGCGGTGACAGAACAGTATCGTCATAAATCTCCATCCTCAGGGGTTCCTGCTCGTAATGAGACATTGTTCCCCTGATACCAGCCATAAGGTCCCTCATGCGGTATGGACTGTAAACCCATCCTCTTATTGCTGCACGTCTTTGCCCGACTGTCCCTATCGGCATCCCCTTTTTGTAATCCGGGTTGTACATCAGTACACCTGGTTGCTTGTCTTCATCGATTTCCTGTACCAACTCGACCCTTCCCGTCAGCATTGCTATGTTCGAGTCGCGGGCGATCTCCATGGCCTTCCTTCTCACCGGTTCCGAGAACATGTCGTATCCTATTGCAGCTTTATTTCTTTCATTATGAGGTTCCAGATATATAATGGAAGTGTAAATATCCCTTTCACCTTTCGGAACAACGCTGTAGTCGGGTTTGTAATCTGCATATACCTTCCTGAAGCGTTCTTCATGATTTTCTAGTTCTTCAGGCCTGATAAGCATTGTATATCCAAAACCCTGTATCCCGGGAAGAAATTGTTCAACATTTGTGCCACTGAAGAACTCACTCCATTCTTCAAGAGTAACAGTGTCTGATACGGCAAATAGTCCTCTGCCCCCTCTCAGCAGCTGAGCCTGTTCCTCAAGCCTTGTCTCGATCTTAATTCTTAGCTGGTTGCACGAATACTCAAAATCGCGTTTAGCTGCTTCTTCAATATTGCGTCTGCTGAAAAGTACAGAAGCAAGGGTAACGGCTAGTCCCGCAATGAGCACTCCAACTGTAATGAGGGTCTCCCGCAATGTAAAACCTGACGTCAGAAGGCTGTATGTTTTACCCGGGAATTTCATGAATAAGAGCAGGTGGTGAACAAGGAGTTCGTTTTCATAATCGTAAATAGGATAACCGCTTAACTAAACAATAGTTCGGTTCTTAATTAGTTTCCTTTTGATGCCTGATTTCAAATTGTATCTCTCTGACACTTCTCACAGGTTTCTCGGTTTTGTTCTCAATGAGCGATGCGATAACCGTATATTTCCCCGGCAGTTCAGGCGTTTTTAAAGCTATTCTGAAGCTTCTCAATCCATAGGATGGGATTGTTATTTGCTGCGATTCGCCTGAAAGGAGTTTTTCTCCATCAAATATCTCGAGAAGCACCTGTCCTTTCCAGTCAGCTTCAAGATCGTTTACTGCGTTTATGCGGAAAAAGTGATATGAATCTGCTTCGATCTCATTGCCCCATTCATCTAGCATGAGGCCGACAGGAGAGAAGGCATCATGCATGTACTTCATGAAATTCTGCTCGTATTCCAGCTTTGCCACATTTGTAAAGTGGTCGCTGGTCTGTCCGTCGCTCCTTGAATACCCAAGAGCAGTGAAATGGAGTACGCCGGCACATTGTCTGTGGCAGCGCCAGAATTCTGTTTCAGCAGCCAGGTAGCGTGCATAAAGTTCCCTTCTCTGCTCAGTGGTTGATTTCCTGCCAAGAAGATTCCTGTACAGATCTGAAGTAAGGGTCGTGGGACTGCCATCCCTGTTCAGCCAAAGCCAGCCATATTCGTTTACTATTTTCATGAATGGGGAGGGAATACCCTTCTTATTTGGTCCGCCGGGATTGGTATCTGCTTTGACTATGTCCCTCAATTTGAATGATGCATTTTGAAAATGATACGGGTGAAGCTCCATGACGTCTCCTGCGGGCCTTACATCGGAATAGCTGTTATCCCAGATCCTGTTCGAAAGATCGAGGCCCCTGACATTCTTAACCGCACGTGCAATTTCCTCGGTTTTTCCGTCATGGCTCACTGTTTCATTGCTGGCATCCCATATAATGATGCTCGGGTGATTACACTGTTCTTCCACCCACTCGGTATATTCCTTTGTCAGCTCATCCGAACCGAGAGTCTCTGGCCATACATTCCAGCCTTTTCCCCCGTACCAGACCGGGAATTCATTCTGAATAAGAATTCCTTCCTCATCTGCAATATTGTACCACGATTCCGGAGCTATTCCAATACAATATCTTAAGCTGTTCCAGTGAAACTGCTCAAAACTTCTGTGGAGCTTCCTCACCCACGAGGTGTCCCATGGCAGCGAACCGCAATCCGGATCTTCAAAGAAACGGTACAGTGTGATGTTTGAACCTCTCAGAAAATACGGTTTCCCGTTGAGCATCGGAACGCCTTTTATTGTATCGTAGGTGAATTCCCTCATTCCGAAGCGTGTGCTGTATTCATCACCATCGGTCTCTATTGTCAGCTTGTAAAGAAAAGGATCGTCAGGTGACCACAGGTGACAATCTTTTAACGGAATAAAAACATCGAGGTAATTTTTTGAAGCAGGGTCAGGACCGAAGCTGATCTTAGCCGAACCACTTCCGGATTCTGCTCCTGTTTTTGCTTCGGCAACGGTGAATTTTACCACCGAACTTTCTGCGTCACTGAAACCGGCCAGCTTCACACGCACATGCACTCTGCTGTTCTTTATTTCGGGTGCAACCTGCGCTGAAACAATCAACGGAGTTCCTGAAAGGTGAAGCTCGACATCATCGAAGATGCCAGGGATGTACCTGTCCTTTTCAAAATCGAAACCATCCGGTATGGAGAAGGGGACTGAATTCCGTGCTGAACCAACACGTATCACAAGCTCGTTTTCGCCCGTCCTGAGAGCATCCCTTACATCGAACCAGCCCGGTGTGAAGCATGGCAAATGTTCCCCCAGGTCTTTGCCATTAAGGAAGACACGGGTTCCGAACATGGCTTTTGAAACTTTCAGCCTCGCAGACCCGGGTACCTTCCTGATCTCGAAAGTCCTTCTGTACCAGAATGCCTCCCTTAAAGTATCTCTCTGAATAATGCTTCTCCTGTCCTTTACTTTGGGGCCTGCATTCACAAATTCCGGTTGGGCAAGCGAGACAAGGCCGGGAACCATAACAGTATGGCCGAAACTTACGGGAACAGCATCCATCGAACCTTCTTCGATCTTCCATTCACCATTGAGTGAGATTATAATACGTTTCGGACCCGTTTGGCAACCTGTAAGCAGGAACAACAGGACAAAAATTATGTACAGGTATTTCATGAATCAGGTTGTTTGTTAATGCAAAATACAAAATATTTCACAAAAAAAAGCGGAGGATCTCTCCTCCGCCAATCATTATTGATCTTTCACCCTTTTGAAAACTTTTTACTTACCTCCTTGAACTTCTGCTTTCCGAACTCCTTGAGGAACCTGACGGTGCAGAGCCTGATGATTTGCTGCTGCTTCCTCCGCTGCTGCTTTTTGAGGCCCTCGAAGGCGCCGAAGATGATGACTGCCTTGGAGCCGATGATCTGCTGACTGATTCAGTCCTTGGAGCGGATGACCTTGAAACTGACTGCCTGGATTCAGACCTTGGAGCAGTAACCGATGATGATGACCTGCTCTGGCTTGAAGCCGCCGACGAACTTCTCTGTACAGGTGCAGATGATCTTGCCTCGCTGCTCCTGCTCTGTGCAGGTGCTGACGATCTTGTCTCGGTGCTCCTGCTCTGTGCCGGCACTGATGATCTTGTCTCAGTGCTCCTGCTCTGTGCCGGTGCAGATGATCTTACGCTTGTGCCCTTGCTGTCCGATGAGCCCGAAGACCTGTTAACCGAGCTCCTGGTCTGGGAAGAGGAGGCATTCCCGTCTGAGCTTTTCCTCTGTACAGATGTCGGGTTGCCCGAAACCCTGCTGTTGGTTGACCTGGTTGTGCTGGCTGCGTCCCTTGTTCCGGAGCTCCTGCTCACACTTGTATTTCCTGTTGATCTTCCAGCAGTTCCCTGTGAGGAGCGTGTTGTTGTTGTTCCTTCAGTTCTCCTGTTTGAGCCGGAGGATGTTACCGACGAGGCGCTTCTGCGTGAGCCCGATGAGCTAATGTTTGAGCTGCGGCTCGAGTGGGTGGAAGCGTAAAGCCTTTCACCGTCTCTTCTTGTATCAGGTCTCGAGTAAGTGTTCTTGTAATGTCCTTTGTTTATGTTCACCACCACTGTTGGTGAATATACCCTCATCCTGTTGTAGTAATAATCGTTGTAGTGTGACCATCTCGGTTCGTTCCAGTGGCGGTAGTGGCTGTAGTACACCGGGAACATGTTATAATGGTATCCGTAGTAGTAGTGATAGTAGCAGGGTTCCCAGGGGTGCCAGAAGCTTGGGTAGTAACCCCAGTACCACGATGAATGCCAGGTAACGTAGTAAGGATCGTACATGAATCTCACCACAGGCCATGTTGCAACCTGGACGTAAGTGGTTCTTACAACTTCAGTGTTTCTTCTTGCTCTTCCGGTATACCCGGGGTTGGGCGTTTCATCGTAGATAGGCTCAACTATGTAATTCCTCCCGTAAAGTGCTTCATCGCCAATGAGCTGTATCTGCACGGAATTGTCCCTGAGCCTCTCAACCGTGAATACTGCGACATCCTGTTTTTCGGTCGGGCTGAGAGCCACTCGCAGGACTATGTTATGAACATTACCTTCAGGAAAATCCGTAACCGTTATGTAGTCAACGTAATTGTCACCGTTGAGGTCAAGGTTGTTTATCCTTGAGTTTTCTTCATTAAGGGTACGCTCAAAAGCTTCAAGAGTTTCTGATTCCTGGAAGAGGTTCATCACCGCATAAAGGTTAAGATTGTCCCCGGGCAGGCCAAGATATTCTTCCGCACGGTCCTGGGCCTTCAATGTAGCCCCTGCCGTAACCAGGAGTGCGAGAATCGAAGTAAGTAAGTAGGTTTTCATGACTTTGTGATTTAACTGAAGAATCATCTCTTCATTCCTGTAAATAGCAAAACGCATACCAAAATACTTAAAGCACCATTTTGCCGCATTCAAATAAACTCTCAATAGTAGTAATAATCTGGTTTAACGTATTTTATAATTAATAAATTATTAATGCCGCATAATAAGTTTTTCAACAATATCATAACTTGTTTGTTAGAAGTGTGCGAGTCAACAGGTTCCGACCTGTGAAAACAGTCTCTATGAATTTCCCCGGAAGAAAAATATCCAAAATCAGATATAGAAAATTCATTTCTGTATTATTCTTTATTGCCGCAGTCATGCCTGAGTGCTTTCCCCAGGTCACCGGACCCCTGAGGCTCACTGTTGAAGAGGCAAGGAACATGGCTGTTCAGAACAATATTAATGTCAGAACAGCAAAAGTGGACGTGGACTATGCCAATAAGAAAGTATGGGAAACGGTCGCAATGGGCCTGCCGCAAATCAGCGCTACGGCAAACTACCAGCACCAGTTCACTGTTCCCCAGATAAGCTTCGGGTCTTTCCTCGATCCGGGCCTTCTTCCTGAAGGGCCTCTTTCAAAAACCGACATCATGAATGCATATTCGCCGGCACCTACGATACCGCTGGGGGTAAGGAATAACACAATCTTCGATTTCACCTTATCGCAGCTTATCTTCAGCGGCGAGTACATAGTGGGTCTCCAGGCTTTCAGGATTTTGAAAAAAGTTTCAGAGAAAGCACTGGTGAAAACTGAGCAACAGATAAGGGAATCCGTTGCCGGCGCGTACTATTCCATCCTTGTGATCGATGAGAATGAAAGAGTGCTGCAGGAGAGCCTTAAGAGCACCCAGCAGACTTATGATGAGCTTGCGAGAATGAACGAGGAAGGACTGATCGAGGAAACTGACGTGGAGCAGGTAAAGATCAGCATCACCAACCTGCAGAGCCGTATTAACACTCTCAATGCTCAGAAGGCGCTTGCTTTTAAGCTTCTCAAATTCCAGCTGGGTATGGATTTTGACGATGAACTCGTTCTTACCGACAGCCTGAAAGGAATTATTGACCAGGGAAACATTCAGTACCTTTCTTCAACAGAGTTCGATATAAACAACTCGATCGATTACCAGATAATCCAGAACCAGGAAAGAGTTTCAGAGCTTATGCTGAAAAGGCAGAAATCGAAGCTTCTTCCTGTGATCTCCGGATTTTACCGCCATCAGGAACAGACAAACCAGCCTGCTTTCAACTTCGTGGTGAAAGATATCGCGGGAGTAAGCCTCACACTTCCCATAATTACTAGCGGACAGAGAATTGCAACCATCAACCAGGCACGTCTCGATCTCGAGAAAGCCCGGCTGAATACCGAAAATGTCTATAAAGGTCTGGTAATGGAGTATGAAACTGCGCTTACCGACTACCAGACCGCTTTTAACAATTATTCCGCCAATCTTGAAAGCATGAACCTCGGAAAAAAAATTTACGACCGCACAGTTATCAAATACAGGGAAGGTGTAGCCTCAAGCTTCGAGATGGTGCAGAATCAGGCACAATACCTTATGTCTGAATCTTCGTACTATAATTCAGTACTTGCACTGCTCAGCTCAAAGGCAAAGCTCGACCGCATACTGTCGGAATACAGTGACCAGGAAAACATTCAAAAAAACAAATAAATGCCGGCACCATATAAAAACAAGATGAAAGGAATTATACTGTGGATTGCACTGACCATCGTTATTTTTTCCTGTAACACCAATCCATCGGCGAAGCTTGACAAGCTGAGGCAACAACAGGCGGCCATTTCCGAAAAGATCAGGATGCTTGAAGCCGAACAGAAAGATTCGTCATCGCTCGATACAGCAAGCTTCAGGTTTGTGGCCGTGACAGAAATAAGGAAGGAACCTTACAACCACTATATAAATGTGCAGGGAAAGGTAGACGGCGACCAGAATATATCGGTATTTGCTGAAATACCCGGAACAGTCAACCGGAGGTTTGCCGAAACCGGGCAAAAAGTCAGCAAGGGCCAGGTGCTAGCACAACTTGACGACAGCCAGGTGCGCAAGCAGCTTGAAACACTCGAGACTCAGTATAAATTCGCATCTGAGATGTTCGAAAAGCAGCAGAGGCTGTGGGATCAGAAGATAGGTAGCGAGGTGCAGTACCTGCAGTCGAGGACAAACAAGGAATCGCTCGAAAAACAGATAGCATCGCTGAACGAACAGATAAGTAAATTTAAGATCATTTCGCCGATAAGCGGTACGGTTGAAGAGGTGAACGTAAAGCCCGGCATGGTTGTCTCACCCGATCCCCGGATGGCTGCGTTCCGGGTTGTCGCTTTCAGTAACATGAAGGTAACTGCGGAAGTCTCGGAGGCTTACTCCTCGCAGGTAAGTGCCGGTGACAGGTTGCTAATTTCATTCCCCGACATAGAAAAGGAAGTTGAAGCAAAAGTGGATTTCGTTAGTAAATACATCAATCCTGTTAACCGCACTTTCATAATCGAATCCGCCATTCCTGCAGTCGAAAACCTTAAAGCAAACATGGTTGCAGTAATGCGGATCAATGATTACAGCAACCCGGCTGCAATACAACTTCCGATGAATGTGATCCAGAACGATCTTTCGGGAAGCTATGTCTACCGGGTGCAAAATGAAAATGGATACAATACTGCCGTTAAGCAGAAGGTAACTGTCAGCGACAGCTATAACGGAATCGCAGAGATAACGGCAGGGCTCAGCGAAGGTGATCTTATTGTGTCGACCGGATTCCAGGACCTGGTAGAAGGAGAGTATATCAGGTTCGGGCTGCAGGCAATGGAATGAATATTTGACCGCGATGGAGAAGCTTAACAAAGAATTTTTTGCCACAAGCTGGGCGATCGACAGCAAGATAAGCATCTATTTGCTTGTCTTTATCATCGCGGTCTTCGGAGTGATGAGCTATAACACCATTCCAAAAGAACAGATTCCGGAGATTGTAATCCCCATGATCAACATTACAACAGTCTACCCCGGAACATCACCATCGGATATTGAGAACCTTGTTACACGGCCTCTCGAGAAGAATCTCAAGTCAATTAGCGGTGTTAAGAAAATAACATCAAGATCGATGCAGGACTTTTCTATGATCATCGTTGAGTTCAACACCGGGATAGAGATAAAAGATGCAAAACAAAAAGTAAATGATGCCGTCGACAAGACCAAACCCGATCTTCCTGATGACCCCTCTTTTATCGATCCTTCTGTGATGGAGATCGACCTTTCGGAAATCCCAATCCAATACATTAATCTCTCAGGCGACCTCCCTCTCGATCTGCTTAAAAAATATGCCGATGAGATGCAGGACAGGATCGAAACGCTTCCTGAAATCACACGGGTGGAGATCGGTGGCGCACTCGACAGGGAAATACAGATTGATATCGACATGTACAGGATGAGGATCGCAGGGCTTACTTTCTCTGAGGTTGAACAGGCTGTAAGGTACAACAACATGACAGTCTCTGCCGGCAATATCGATATGCAGGGGATGAGCCGGTCCATCAGGGTCACAGGTGAGGTTACAAATATCCGGGAACTGGAGGATATCGTGGTTGGCACATCCAGCGGAGCGCTGGTAAAGATTAAGGATATAGGCACTGTTCATGACTCCTTCAAGGAGCCGGAAAACTATGCACGGTATGACGGCAAGAATGTTGTAACGCTGAATGTGATCAAGAAAAGCGGCCAGAACCTGTTGGATGCCTCTGAGAAGATAGACCAGATAATCACGGACATGAAAGCCAACAGGCTGCCTGGAGGTTTAATCGTTCAGATCACAGGCGACCAGTCAAAATTCACCAGGAACACTCTGAATGAACTCAATAATACAATCATTATAGGATTCATCCTTGTAACCATTGTGCTGATGTTCTTCATGGGGCTTGTGAATGCACTGTTTGTAGGCCTCTCTGTTCCGTTGTCGATGGCCATCGCCTACATTGTTCTTCCATGGCTTGGCTTCACCATGAACATGCTGGTGATGTTTTCATTCATATTCGCCCTTGGCATAGTGGTCGACGATGCCATTGTTGTTATTGAGAACACCCACCGCATCTACCGGCAGGCAGGGCTTGAAATATCCAGGGCTGCCAAATATGCTGCAGGAGAAGTTTTTCTTCCAATCCTTTCAGGGACGCTGACCACCCTTGCCCCGTTTGTTCCACTTGCCTTCTGGCCGGGAGTAGTGGGTAAATTCATGGTGTACATTCCTGTTACTCTTATTATTACACTTTTTGCGTCACTGGTCGTTGCTTACATCTTCAACCCTGTCTTTGCTGTCGATTTCATGAAAACCGCTCAGGATGAAAAAGAAATCGAAAGAAAGAAGCTGCTGAAAAATTTCGGCTGGATTGTGCTTGCCTCATTGCCTTTTTATTTCATGAAGCTACCGGGAGTTGCCAATTTCATAAATTTCATTGCGCTGTCTTACCTTTTGCATAATCTATGGGGTTATAAGCTCCTGAGAAAATTTCAGACACATACTTTGCCGGCAATCATGCGGAAGTATGAAAAAACACTGGTATGGGTTCTTAATGGAAGACGGCCATTTTATATACTGTGGGGAATGATCGGACTGTTCTTTCTCACTATGATTCTTAACAGCATTGTCAAGCCGCCGGTTGTTTTCTTCCCCGATAACGAGCCAAACACAATAAACACATATATAAAGATGCCGGTTGGCACAGAGCTCAGGATTACAGATTCGGTAGCCAGGATAGCTGAACAGCGGATCATAAAAGTGGTCGGTGAGGATAATCCTATCGTGGAATCTGTTGTGACAAATGTTGCCTTCCTGGCTTCAGACAATAATTTCGACAATTCCAGCAGGTCGTCCAACCTGGCAAAGATCGCCGTGAATTTCGTCGAATTCAAATACAGGCACGGCGAGAACACGAACGATTACATGGATATGATCCGACGGGCTGTCAGGGATATCCCGGGAGCCGAGATCGTTGTCGGCAAGATAATGATGGGGCCCCCTACAGGCAAACCGGTGAATATCGAGATCACAGGACAGGATCTTGGATCGCTTGTTGCAACCAGCGAACGGTTCAAGAGATTCATTGACTCGCTTCAGATACCCGGAATAGAGGATCTGAAATCTGATTTTGCATCCGGAAAGCCTGAGATCATCATAAAGCTCGACCGTGTCAGGGCAAATACGGAAGGAATAAGTGCAGGACTTGTTGGCGATGCATTAAGGACAGGAAAGCTTGGGAAGGAAGTGGCAAAATACCGGGAAGGGGAGGAGCAATTCCCTATCATTGTGCGGTTCGAGGAAAGCCAGAGGAAAGACATCGAACAACTGCTCAACCTTACAATCACCTATCGTGATATGAACAGCGGCATCCTGAGGCAGATACCTCTGTCAGTCGTTGCAGATATAGAATATGTAAACAGTTACGGGCAGATAAACAGGCTGAATCTTAACAGGGTAATAACTCTTTCTTCTAATGTTCTACAGGGTTATAACCCCAACATCATAAACACCACCATACGCAATTCTCTTCCTTATTTCACCCCTCCGTCTGATATAACAATTGCAATAACCGGTGAACAGGAGGACCAGAAGGAATCCGCCGAATTCCTGTCGAGGGCCATGATGCTTTCAATCCTGCTGATCCTCTTCATACTGATAACGCAGTTCAATTCAATGTCGAAAGCTGTGATCATTCTCTCGGAGGTAATCTTCAGTCTCATCGGCGTCCTGCTCGGTTATATGTTATTCGGAATGACGATATCCATCATAATGACAGGCATGGGGATAGTTGCCCTTGCAGGAATTGTTGTAAGGAACGGAATCCTCCTTGTTGAATTTACCGATGTGCTCAAGAGGCAGGGTTACAGAACCCGGCAGGCAATAATACAGGGTGGAATGACACGTATCACGCCTGTCATCCTTACTGCAACCGCAACCATCCTAGGACTTATTCCTCTTGCCATCGGGATGAACATCAACTTCGCCACACTGCTCTCGGATTTTGATCCCCAGATCCATTTCGGAGGTGAAAATGTCATGTTTTTCGGCCCTCTCTCATGGACGATCATATTCGGTCTCAGCTTCGCTACCTTCCTCACACTTGTGCTTATCCCCATCATGTATTATGTGATGTACACAAGAAATCTGAAAAAACAACGCAGAAGAAACCTGAAAAAGATAAATTTGGGCAGATCAATTCACTGACCCATGTACAAATTTCTCTTCCGGTTTTTCGTCATCACCATCACTATACTAACCGCCAATCTTCTGACAACAGCCCTCGCCGACTACCTTGTGACCTACAGGAACCATCTCAGGCCGGTGGCTTTCACGTTTTTTGGCATGGGCATCATCGTGATTGTTTTTTATCCGCTGTTCACGAAGATGGAGGAATGGGTAAAAATGATCTCGACGAGGTTCATCAAGACAGGCAAG
>JBLNAO010000249.1:0-3373 GCA_050259395.1 Chloroflexota bacterium | reverse complement strand
AGGTCTTGATGCTGAATTCACTGAAGGAACCACATGCCTGTAGAGCATTTTCCGGTCCTCATCGATTTTGGCAAAGTCTTCAGTGAAGGTCACCAGCTCTCCCCCGATGAACTGGTTCAGCGTGTTTGTGAACGCCTCATCGTCAGAGAACAGGCCGTTGGTGAGGTTTCTTTTATCTGTCGGAAGCACATCTTCCTGGCGCCTTACCATCATTGCATCAGGATCGACATGCCAGAGACCGGACATCCAGGTCCGAAGCACATTCTGACGGTATTTCGGCAGCTCTTTTTCATTCCATTGTGACTTCACATCACTTCCGGAACGCTGGGTATTGGCAATCCCGTATGAAGCCCCGTAATGACCTCCGCAAACGGAGATGTATGCATCGCTGCCCACTCCTTTCCGAATCGCTTCCAGCCCTCGTCTGTAGGCTTCAAGTGACGTAGCTGTTTTATCAAAGAATTGCTGGTCAGAGTCGATGAACACTGAACGCATGAAGTCAAATTTGAAATAACTGTATCCCCAGTCGGAAGCGATTTTTCTGAACTGGCCTTCGAGGTATTCGCATACTCCCGGATAAGTAAGATCAAAGATGAAATGATCCCTGCTGTTCATATTGAATGTGCAGAGCTGTCCCTTGCTGTTCCTGAGAAGCCATGAAGGATGATTTTTTGAAAGATCGCTCTCCCCATCCACCAGGAAAGGGGCTGTCCAGATTCCGGCTGTATACCCGACAGATTTTATTTCATCCGCAACCCGTTTCATTCCGAGCGGGAAGCTCTTGTTACTTTCAAAATCGCCCCAGTCGTTGACATCCCAGCACTCATCGATAAGAAAAACATCGAATGGTAGATGCTCTTTCCTGAACTGGGTGATATCGCCGTTGAATATTTCTTCATTGTAGTTATCTGCATGATAATACCAGGTGCAATATACCGCCGGGGCATTGGATGCAGGCATTTTCATATTATATTGTGCACGGATCCTTGCAGTGTAATCTTCTATCAGGGTATTCGCATTGTTTCCGTTGCTGATAATTACCCATTGGCTTGTGCGACTGGCATCAGGCGGTACTTCAACGCCTTCAAATTCACAGTTTGCAAGTATTTTTTCAAGTCGGGCATCGTTGCCAAAAGACATTTGCACATCAGCCAGATGAAGGCTGAATGTCTGAAAACCTATCAGCAGGTTTTTGCCTTCGCCTTTATTGCTGTTTATAATGAAGAACGGATCGCAGGAGATGCTCAATCCCGGTTTTGGAATTTCTGTCTGGGGCAGATCATTTTTATGCCTGAACTGTTCGAAGATCCTCCATTCACCGGAATTCCCAAAGATTACACTGTTTCCCTCAACAGAAAGAGGATACAGGTTATTCAGCTTTATGATCTTCTTTGTAGTGTTTGTATAAATCTGTCTGAACGCGATGAGATTATTATTGTCCGAAACCCAGGTCTGGCAATCCACCTGCCCTGTTGAAGCTGAGAAGCTTTTGGTCATAAGCGTACCGGGTACCCCTCCGATTCTATTCTCAGCTGTGGTCTCAGCAATAAGCTTCCATGTTTCCGTTCCGGAAGTTGCCGGGCTGGTTTCAGGCTTCAGAAAGTCTGAAGTTAACTCTATGCCTTCCCAGGATATTTTCCGGGACATGGCATCAGTCTTTTGATTGATGATGGTTTGCTGGTTTTCCTGTGAAAAAACCCCTATAAACAAAAAGAAAGACAATGCTGCAGATATTATCTTTTTTATTTCCATCATTCCATTTCTTTATTTTCTGGAAACCATATAATTCATTTGATGCCGCCAAGCAAAGAAGACAGCTCCTTCACCCTCTCAGGAAATTTCTCCGCGAGATTTGTTTTCTCTCCCGGATCTGCCGAAAGGTCATATAGCTGTGGAACCGTATCGTGGCCCAGCTCAGTGTTGGTGTTGAAATTCATTTTTTCGGCATTCGAAGGAGTGATATATTTCCAGTTATTGCTTACGATTGACAATGCGTTTGCGATTGACTGCTCAACAATATACTCCCTTCCTTTTTCGGTTTCCCCGAGCCATGAGCCGAGTGAATTCCTGGTGTCCGGAGCAGCATTTTCGGGGATCTCCCGGCCGGCGAGTGCAGCCATGGTTCCGAAGAAATCGACCTGGCTCAGCAGTGTTTCGGAAACTGCCGCTTTAATCCTGGCGGGCCAGCTCACAATAAAGGGAACTCTTGTGCCTGCTTCGAAAGCGCTGTATTTACCTCCGCGATAGATGCCGGCAGGCTTGTGGCTACCCAGAAGCTCAACTGCCCTGTCCTTGTATCCGTCATCAACAACCGGTCCGTTATCACTGGTAAGAATGATGATCGTGTTTTTTGTAAGACCGTTCTTCTGAAGTGTTTCATATACCTGCCCGACAATCCAGTCGAATTCGGCTATTGCATCGCCTCTCGGGCCCATTGAGGTCGCCCCGTTAAAACGAGGATGGGGAACCCTGGGAACATGAATGTCCTGTGTGCAGAGGTAAAGAAAGAAAGGCTTCCCTGTCTTTTCCGGACTGTTCTTATCAATGAACCTGACTGCATGTGCCGCGATTGAATCAGCGATATTCTCATCTTTCCAGAGAGCTGACTTTCCACCTTTCATATATCCTATCCTGCTGATGCCGTTCACAATAGCCTGATCATGTCCGTGACTCGGATGCATGGTCAGCATTTCAGGGTTTGTGCTTCCAAGAGGTTCGCCTTCAAAAGGTTTTTCATAGCTTACTTCGATAGGGTCGGCAGGATCGAGACCGACAACCTTCGCATTTTCGATGAACACGCATGGGGTCCGGTCGCCGGTGGCCGCCATTATATATGAATAATCAAAGCCTATTTCCTTCGGTCCGGGAGTGATTTGCCCGTTCCAGTCCTGGTTGTTAAAACCGCCTTCACCCAGCCCAAGATGCCATTTTCCGACAGCTGCAGTATTATAACCTGCATCCCTGAGGAGACTTGCGACCGTGTATTGATCCTTCCTTATTATCATTGGGGCATCTCCGCGGGCGATACCCGTATCATTGCGTCTCCAGGCATATTCTCCTGTCAGCAGGGCATACCTCGAAGGCGTGCTTGTTGCTGCACAGGCATATGCATTTGTAAATTTTATTCCCCGGTCAGCAAGGCGATTGACATTGGGCGTTCTGACAGCAGTTGCCCCGTAACATTCAAGATCTCCATAGCCTACGTCATCACCATAGATGAAGATAATATTTGGTTTTTCAGGCTGCTTCTCATTGCAACTGATTAATGCTCCCGAGAGGCAGCATGCAGTAAAGATCAGGTTTCGTTTCATGGAATGAATTTATTCAGCTTTTGTGAGTTTGTACATTGCAGCGCCATGAGGTTCAAGTTTAA
>JBLNAO010000248.1:0-6013 GCA_050259395.1 Chloroflexota bacterium | reverse complement strand
AATCCTGTTTTTCCAGGCTGGTACGCTGATCCCGAAGGAACAATTTACGGTAAAGAGTACTGGATATTCCCGACTTATTCTGCGCCATACAAGGACCAGGTTTTCATGGATGCCTTTTCCTCGAGAGACCTGACCAACTGGAAAAAGCACGACAGGATAATAGATACTACGGCAGTAAAATGGGCTGAAAAAGCAATGTGGGCGCCTTCGGTTATTGAAAGAAACGGAAGGTATTTTCTCCTGTTCGGGGCGAATGATATCCAGTCGGACTCACAATATGGAGGGATAGGAGTTGCGGTTGCCGATAAACCGGAAGGTCCGTACAGGGATTATCTTGGCAAACCTCTGATAGATAAATTTTATAATGGTGCTCAGCCTATCGATCAATTTGTTTTCAGGGATGCCGATGATCAACTTTATCTTATCTACGGAGGCTGGAGGCATTGCAATATTGTAAAGCTAAAGGATGATCTCAGTGGTATAGAGCCGATGAAGGATGGTACACTGTTCCGTGAGATAACTCCTGAAAATTATGTCGAAGGTCCTTTCATGTTCATACGTAACGGAAAGTACTATTTCATGTGGTCGGAAGGAGGATGGACAGGTCCCGATTACAGCGTGGCATATGCAATTGGTGACAGTCCTTTCGGCCCTTTCGAGAGAATCGGAAAGATACTTCAGCAGGATCCTGAAATTGCTACAGGGGCAGGTCATCATTCGGTTATTCAGGTACCGGGCACAGACAATTATTATATTGTGTATCACCGCAGGCCACTGAATCAGAAGGACCGGAATGCCAGGGAAACCTGTATCGAAAAGCTGGAATTTAATGATAACGGCCTGATAAAGCCTGTCGTGATAACAAAGGAGGGCGTCAGGTCACAGAAAATAAAAAGGCTTAAATAAAAATAACCAATTCCTTCCAGCATGAAGCCAATTTATTTTAAAGACCAGGACGAATTCCGGAAATGGCTTGAAATTAATCATGATAAAGAATCAGAAGTAATTGTAGGTTATCATAAGGTTAAAACCAATAAATCTTCCATGACATGGTCCCAGTCTGTTGATCAGGCTCTTTGTTTCGGCTGGATTGACGGAATTCGCCGATCCGTCGATCAGGATAAATACTGTATTCGTTTTACACCCAGAAGGCCGGACAGTAACTGGAGTAATATCAATATCAGGAAAGTCGAAGAGCTTAATAAGAAGGGACTAATGACAAAAGAGGGGATGGAAATTTTCAGAAAACGAAAGAAACCAGCCACTGGAACCTATAGTTTTGAAAAAGATTCCTCAATGCTCTCTGAGAACCTTGAATTAATGTTACGATCCAATAATAAAGCCTGGGAATTCTTCACCATGCAGGCACCTTCATATAAAAGAACAATTATTCATTGGATTATGGATGCCAAACAGGAGAATACAAAAATCTCAAGATTGAATAAATTGATAATGGCAAGTGAAAACCATAAAAAAATATTCTGATAGTAACGAATAGCCAGGAATGTCTGCAATAATTAACATTCTTCATGGAAACAAATTACACTCATATTTGTGATTACTTCAAGCTTCCTGAATTTTCGGGAAGCACTTAATATGAAAGGAGACAATAATATGAGAAAAATAATTGTTTTATCGTTCATTACACTGGATGGAGTAATGCAAGCACCTGGAGGACCTGAGGAAGATACTTCAGGAAATTTCGAATATGGCGGCTGGACCGCACCATATTTTGATGAAATGTCCGGTAAGGCTATGGAAAAACAGATGAAACCTGCGGACCTTCTTCTGGGGAGAAAAACATTTGAGATTTTTGCCTCATACTGGCCCGAACATGCTGAGAACTGGCCGGGCATCAACGATGTTACAAAATACGTCATGAGCAGAACCATGAGGAAGTCAGATTGGAAGAACTCAGTTTTTATTAACAGCCTTGCAGATATTGAAAATCTCAGGAAATCAGATGGATCTGATATCCAGGTTTACGGCAGTAGCGAGCTTATACAGCTGCTGCTTAAAAATGATCTGGCAGACGAACTCTGGCTCAAAATTTTCCCGTTGACTCTGGGAAATGGCAAAAAGCTGTTCGAAAAAGGCACAGTTCCGGCAGCCTTCAAACTAACAGAGAGTACAGTTACACCAAGCGGAGTGATTTTTGCAAATTACAAACGGGAAGGAAAAGTCACTACAGGTACTGTTGGTTCCTGAGTATGGGAATTAAAATTTTGTTACATGAAAACAAGTTACGTTTTTAAACATGTAATCGGTTCAGCGGTTTTTTTTGTTATAATTTTTTTAAGTGCCGGGAAGATTAATTACTGGCAAGGCCTGGTATATGTATCTATCGGATTGCTTATGTCAGTAATGAGCTACACCATTCTGAATCCCGATCCGGAGCTTCTCGCTGAAAGAGGGAAGCCCGGAAAGGGTTCCAAAAAATGGGATAAAAAAATTTTGTTATCCTCTTTCGTAGTGACTGTAGCGATGTATATTATTGCAGGACTCGATTCCGGACGATATCACTGGTCACCCGATTTTAATTCAAGCTTATCGGTAACAGGAATTGTCTTCACAATAACAGGACAGTTACTCTTCGTGGTGGCACAAAAACAAAATAAATTTTTTTCAAGCACTGTCAGAATTCAGTCAGATAGAAATCATACTGTTTGCGACGATGGACTATACAAGCTTGTCAGGCACCCTGCTTATCTTGGATCAATTATCCAGGCTATCGGTTTCCCGTTGCTTTTTGGATCTCTGTGGAGTATAATCCCGGTAGTTTTCCTGATTGTCCTTCATCTGATCCGCACCAGTATGGAAGATAAAACCCTGATAAAAGAATTGATTGGGTATTCAGAATACTCGCGGAAGACAAACTACAGGATTATTCCATTTGTATGGTAATACAGGTATTCTCAGTGGCCAACAGTGTAAAAATCAACCTGAGCGTAATGACAGGTCTATTGTCATAAAATGAAGAAAACAGTAATTGCAGCCTTAATCATTTTTCTGAGTATCAGTGCAGGATCACAGGTTCCGGTCAGAATTTCACCTGATCTGGAATTGATCAGGATCTCTGATAATGCTTACATGCATGTTTCTTATTCAACCCTGCCGGCTTTTGGAAGAGTTTCTGCCAATGGTCTGGTTTTAATTGATAATAAACAGGCTTTTCTATTCGATACTCCCTGGAATGATTCCTTAACGAGCGAACTGGTGAATTATCTCAGGAATAAAATGAATCTTCGGATAATCGGCTTCATTCCTAATCACTGGCATGAAGACTGTATGGGAGGTCTCAGCTATCTCAAAAGTCAGAATATCAGATCTTATGCAAATCAGCGGACAATAGAGATAGCCAAAAATAAAAAATTGCCGGTTCCTGATCAGGGATTCAAAGATTCATTGAAGCTTGCCCTGGGAGAAAGGGATATTCTCTGCTATTTTATGGGATCGGCTCATTCACTGGATAATATTGTTGTGTGGCTACCTTCTGAGAAGATTCTTTTTGCAGGCTGCATGTGTAAAAGCATGGAATCTGAAAACCCTGGCAACGTAGCCGATGGCGATCTTTCAGCATACCCCTGGACCATCGACCGTGTAATACAAAAATTCAGGCATGCAAAGGTTGTCATTCCCGGTCACGGATCAATTGGAGGACCTGAACTTCTGATCCACACAAAATTCCTCATTGACAATTATTGATATACAAACATGAGGTCGGCGCCCTGGGAAACCAGTGTGTTGCTCAGTGTAGCTCAGTGGTGAAAAATAAGATGGTTATAATAATTCAACCGTTAGCCCGTTAGATTGTATAACCAAAATCCTGTGATAAAAAAGTGCCTTAACTACAGCTTTTTTGTCCTGAAATGGAACCTGGTAATATCACCGGTTGTGACATTCTTTTCAATAATACTCTCGAAATCCTTCCTCCATAAAGAGATTACTGTAAATGACATAATGTATGCATTTACTGTAAGTTTTCTTACAGGCGGTTATCTTTTTGCTGCAATGCTTTTTGAGCTCTCAAGGAGCAGGGAATATTATTTTTACTATAACCAGGGCATTTCCAGGCTCAGGCTGTCCGTGATCACTTACACGCTTCATCTTATAACTGCATCTTTAATATTGGTGATAGTACACTATGCAAAATTGCCTGGAGGCTGACAGCATAAGAAAATCCTATGGGGACAAACAGGTCCTTACCGATGTATTTATCAAATGCAGCACAGGAGATATATTGGGTATGCTGGGCCGCAACGGATCAGGAAAATCAACACTGCTTAAAATATTATTCGGGACTCTTTCAACTGATTACAAGCATATTTCAATCAATGGTGAATACCTGGAACAGCCCTACAAAAAAGAAGGTGCAATAGGATTTCTCAATCAGGATAATTTTCTGCCGAAAAGGCTTACAGTCAGAAAGATCCTCAATTTATTTGATATCCGGACAGATGATCCTGAATTCTATAATGATGAGGTCCTTTCAAAAATCTATGATACCACCGTAGGTAATTTATCAGGTGGCGAATCAAGATACCTGGAAGTAAAGCTGATTCTGAACCTGGATAAAAAATTTGTCCTCCTTGACGAGCCATTTAACGGTATATCGCCCCTTCATATTGACCTGATCAAGGAAATGATCAGGAAACATGCCGTCAATAAAGGAATCATTCTTACAGATCACGATTACCGTAATGTTCTCGATGTTGCCAATAAGTACATGATATTATTTGATGGCGGGGTCAAAATATTAAGATCAGAGGAAGATTTTATCTATTGGGGTTATCTCCCGGATAAAAAATAAAGTCATTATTTCCGAAGTTTTTCACGAAGAAACGTTAAGGCAAAGCATAAGGGGAATCCGTTTCTGTCAATTATGAGATCCTTTGTAATGTGTCATGGCATTTCCTTTTCCCGGAAAATCTTATTTTCGCTTCATGAAAAAGCTCATTTTATCTATATTCCTCTCTGCTGCCTTCATCACTGTCCTGCCACAGCAGCTCACATCCGACCAGGCAGTGAAGCTTGCCCGATTGCCGCTGCACTGTATAAACACAGAATACCCGAACAAGACAAGTCACCAGATAAACGGCGCGGATGATGCCGTTATGACTCCGCGCGAGCTCCACCCTTCTTTCTACGGGTGCCTCGACTGGCACAGCAGCGTGCACGGACACTGGATGCTGGTAAGGATCCTGAGGCAGTATCCGCAGATTCCGCTTAGGGACAGCATCATCAATGTGCTTCAGAACAGTTTCAATGACCTGAAAATACGTGCTGAGGCGGATTATTTTGTGAATTACCAGAACAGCAACACCTGGGAGCGTACATATGGCTGGGCCTGGCTGCTGAAGCTCGACCAGGAGCTGCTTAACTTCGATGATCCCGCAGGGGCAGGCTGGCATGAGACGCTGCAGCCTCTTACAAGGAAGATCGTCGGTCTCTGGAAAGATTACCTTACAAAAATGACTTACCCGAACCGCACAGGCATCCATCCCAATACTGCTTTCGGACTGGTATTTGCCCTCGACTGGGCAAGGGCGGTGAATGATACTGCCTTCGAAGCAGCAATCATTAAGAAGGCAGACGAGTTTTACCTGAATAATACAGCCACACCAGCCTACCTTGAGCCAGATGGCACCGATTTTCTAAGTCCCAGCCTTGAGATCGCAGACCTGATGAGCAGGATACTGCCTCCAAAAGATTTTGCGAGATGGTTCAGCCGGTTCTACAAACCTGAAAGCATTGAGAACCTCGTGAAGCTCCCGGTAGTGAGTGACCGCACCGATTACATGATTGTCCATCTCGACGGGCTGACGCTCAGCAGGGCATGGTGCATGAAAGGGCTCTCACGGGCTCTTCCCGTAAACAGCAGCACAGGAAAGGTGTTTGCAAAAACTTCGGAAATGTTCATCGAACAGGCATTGCCGAACGTCCTGAACGGAAACTATGGTGGTGAACACTGGCTCGCAAGCTTCGCAGTATATGCTTTGAGCCTTTAATTTAC
>JBLNAO010000247.1:0-4068 GCA_050259395.1 Chloroflexota bacterium | reverse complement strand
ATCCATCCTGTTGTAATAGTGCTTCTTATGTACCTGTTGGTTAAAAGTGTAACAGGGGCTTTGACAGGGAACAAGATCGACATGGTTTACCTTTTCGTCTTTACATTAGTCCTGGCGGGGGACATCCACGATATTATTGTTTCGCTCGGGAAGGCGCAAAGCGGCACAGGATACCTGCTTACTTACGTTGTTGTTATTGTTGTCTTTATCCAGGCAGTGCTGCTTCTGTATAAGTGGATCTCAGCATTCAGGGAAAAAGAAAAACTGCAGTCCGAAATGGAATTCATGAACCGCAATCTTGAAAGAATGGTGGATGAAAGAACCCAGGAGCTAATAAAACGGAATGAAGAGATCGGACTTCAGAATGCCCGCATTGCCCTTCAAAACAAGGAACTGTCAGAGACGATACAGCTGAAGAACAGAATTTTTTCTGTCATCGCTCACGACCTGAGGAGTCCGGTGGTCAATATCCTGTACATGCTTAACCTGCTGAAAGAAAAAGACTACAAGGAGAAGTACGATACTTTTGCAAACTCCAGCATCGACTACGCGCAAAGAGTCATCGGCCTGCTTGAAAACATGCTTGTATGGGGACGGGGACAGGAGGAAAAGATTAAGTATTCCCCGGAAAATCACGACCTGGCAGACATAATACTTACGAATCTCAGCATCTTCAAGGAGACTGCAGACAAGAAGGAGATTTCGGTGAATTTCACCCAGGTAGGCAGCCCGGTTGCTTTCTGCGACAGGGATCTACTGGATATTATCATCAGGAACCTGTTATCGAATGCTGTAAAATATACGCCCCGGAAAGGACGTATAAGCATTTTTCTGAAAGACAGGAAGAACAATGGCGAAGGAATAATGCTCAAGATCTGTGACAATGGCTGTGGAATGAGCAAAGAGAAGCAGGAAAGCATATTTACTTCAGAAGAAATAGGAAGCACGCCGGGCACCGAGAATGAAAAAGGAACGGGGCTTGGACTAAAATTATGCCATGAGCTTGTAAAGATAAATAATGGGAAAATCCATGTTGAAAGCAGGATCAATGAAGGCTCGACATTTGTTATAACACTCCCTTCCTGATCTATTCGGCAGTGAGTTGTGCAAGCTCCTTTCTTTTGAGAAGCTTTATATTTTTACCATTTGTTTCGATTATACCCAGTTCCTCAAGATCACCGAGAGCTCTTCCCACTGAAGGCCTTGCAACACCGAAATAATCCGCAAGATCATTTTGCGTCTTGTCGAGCCTTACTTCCATTTTATCCCTGCCTGCAAGCTCGAGTATGTATTGTGCAAGCTTGCCCCTTATAGTCTTGAAATTCAGGAATTTGATCTTGTCTGAGAGAAACTGCGACCTGTTTGAGATCATGTCGAGGAAATTGACAAGAATGCGGCTGTTTTCCTCGAGAAGCTTCAGGAAATCGGGCTTATCAATAATTAATAACGCCGTGTCGGGAACTGCAATTACATTTACAGGGAACCTGTTGTTTGTTCCAAACATGAAGGCTGGCGCAATGGCCCCGGGTGCTTTTATGTCCTCGATCTTTATGATCCTTCCTGCAAAGTCGATCATTTCACCTTTTACATATCCGTCTATCACGAAAGTAAATGCATTTACCGGATCACCGCTGCTGTAAATCAGCGATCCTGCTTTGAATTTTCTCGATCGGGTATGGATTGAAGCGAGTGTTGATTCAACTTCTTCTTCACACATTCCGCGGAAAAGCGGCGACCTCGACAATAGATTGTAATCCATCGTTTTTGCGTAAAATTAATAAATGTTACATTTGGACAAACCTAAATTAATTCAATGAAGAAAATAGTTCTCCTCCTGACGATACTGTATTTTCCTCTGATACAATCAGTTTCACAAAATGAACCGGAAGCTGAGATGCTCAGGCAGTTTCATTCCATTAACAGCGTAGAGATGATGTCGTGGGTGGAGAAGCTTTGCTCCCCGGAGTTCAACGGAAGGCTGACTGGTACTCCGGAATTCATGGCCAGCGCTGAATGGGTTGCAGGGAAATTCAGGGAATGGGGGCTTAAACCCGCGGGTGATAACGACACTTTCTTCCAGTATTTCGACATGCCTTACACAGTGCTGAACGATCCGGGAAGTCTTACATTGAATATTCCGCAGAATGATGGCTATGTAATCAGAAAACATTACAGGTATCCTGAAGAATACTATCCCGGGATGAACTCCGGTTCAGGCGAAATAACTGCAGAGGTGGTTTATGTGGGATATGGTGTTACGGCTCCTGAACTTAATTATGACGATTATAAAGGAATTGATGTGAAAGGCAAGATAGTCCTTGTCAACAGGGATGTTCCTTACCTGGATGCGAGAAATCCGGAATACAAGAAATGGGTTGGTTACTGTTACCACCAGTATAAACTTGAGAATGCAGTTAAACATGGAGCAAAAGGATTCCTGTACATTGACGGCATCGGAGCAAACCCGAACATTGCTTACGATCCTTCAATAATAGTATGCGGAATAGGTCCGGAAGCTTTGGGTGACATTTTTGCCGGAGTGAAAACAACAAACAAAGAGCTTACCGACAAAATGATCAAGACCTTGAAACCGGCTTCATTCAGCACTGGTAAAACTATTACAATAACTTCAAACACAACCAGGCACAATCAGGGAAAGGGTTGCAATGTAATGGCTCTGCTCGAAGGTTCCGATCCGGATCTGAAAAATGAAGTTATAATCATTGGCGGGCATCTCGATGCAGTGGGTAATGCCGGGAAGGTTGTCAATGGCGCACTCGACAATGCAAGCGGAATAGTCGATATAATGGCTGCGGCGAAAGCCCTTGCGCAATCAAAGAACAGACCCAGGAGAAGCATCCTGTTCATCGCCATTGGCGGGGAGGAAAACGGGTTACTGGGAAGCAAGCTGTATGTAAGCAAGCCTGCATTTGCAAAGGAAAAAACTATTGTGTACATCAACCTCGATATGGTAGGTAACGGAACAGGACTTGCTGTATCGGGAGGAAGTCCGTATGCCTCATTGAACAAGTATTTTGAAGAGGCCAATGCAAAATACATTCACAGGAACTTCAGGGCATCGGCGCCTGTACCAGGTGAATATTACGGCAGGCCGCGCAGTGACGGGGTCGTCTTCAGCATGGCCGGCTACAGGACTATGGCTATCTCTACAACTGATGCTGTTAAACCTGTTTATTATCATCTTCCGGGCGATGATCCTGATGCTATAACTATCGATGTCATGGAGGATGTTGCCAGGATGATTTTTGTGGCCCTGACCAATATGGCCAATGATGAATTGGGTCTTTGAGTCCTGGAGTCCTGGAGTCCTGGAGTCTTGGAATCCATGAGCCTTTTGGTCGACTCGAAGACCATAGACCCGCAGATCACAGACTAAATAAAAAAAATTCATTTTGTAACATATGTTACAATTTACCTGCCTCAGGTGCCTTATGTTTGCATCAAAATAAACTGCAAACATGAAGAGAGATATCTTAAAAATAGACGATGAATTATGCAATGGCTGCGGCGAGTGTGTTCCAAACTGTCATGAAGGCGCCTTACAGGTAATCGACGGGAAGGTCAGGCTGGTGAGCGAGCTGATGTGCGACGGACTCGGAGCCTGCATCGGGCACTGTCCGACAGGTGCAATCACCATTGAATCGCGCGAGGCAGAGCCTTATAACGAAACCCGAGTGATGGAACAGATGAAGGATAAGGGGAAAAACACCGTAATAGCCCACCTGAAGCATCTCAAGGATCATGGCGAAGGAGGTTATCTCCGAGAAGGAGTATCATATCTTCAGCTTCACAGGTCTGAGCTTTCGTTCAATCTCGACGAAGTCATAAGTGAAGTCCACAATCATGGCAGGAAGCCCGAACCGGTTGCCATGGCTCCTCATTCCCATGGTAGAGGTGGTTGTCCTGGTTCAAGGGAAAGAGTTATCGAGAGGAATGATCCTGTTGCTGCCCGGCCAGTTAATGGAGATCAACCTTCAGAACTGAGGCAATGGCCAGTACAGATGCATCTGGTAAATCCCGGCGCCAGTTATTTCAGGGATTCCGACC
>JBLNAO010000246.1:0-5056 GCA_050259395.1 Chloroflexota bacterium | reverse complement strand
AGATGTATCAAAGCAGTTTTGGTCATCCTGCTTGCAATTCCCGTTATCACTTCTTGTGAAACGAAAAAAGAGCCTTATTCTCAAATGCTTACGGAATGGAAGATCGCCCCGGCCGTATCCGCAAAAACAACTGCCCTGAATGCAATAGCTGTTAACGATGATGCAGTAAGGGCAGCGGATTATCCTACTTCCGGCTGGCTGAGGGCTGTCGCTCCGGGAACTATCCTAGGAAACCTGGTTGACGATGGTGTTTATAATGACATTTTTGAGCCTGATAACGAGGGAGAGATAAACGAGTATTTCAGCGATAATTTATCCAAAATACCTGATGAGGATTTTGACAATCAATGGTGGTACAGCACCGATTTTAAAATTCCTGCAAGCGAGGCTGGTAAAAATATCACTCTCACGTTTAAAGGCATAAGCTATGCAGGCGAGATTTATGTGAACGGAATAAATGTCACCAACAAGTACAATAATATTACGGATGAAGACTATCTTAAGAATGGCCCCACCCTTCTGGATCCGGAGGCTGAGGTCACCGATTTCCAAACAGATGGTTCCGGCAGTTTAAGGGGTGTTACGGATTTTGATGAGTATAAGTCTCAGTTTATCGGAACAATGCGTACATACGACATAGATGTTACAGGCCTGGTAAACACGGGAAGAGCAAATAATAATATCAAAGTTAAGGTTTCAAAACCGGTTTATCGTGATGACCTTACTTACTATTGGGTGGACTGGAATCCTAAACCTGCTGACGCAATGATGGGTCTTACCGGCGAAGTCTTTTTGCATTCTTCCGGCAGTGCAAGGTTGACAAATCCTGCCGTATCCTCAAAAGTAGCTACAGATCACTCATTTGCCCGCCTGAATTTATATGTCGATGCGAGCAATTTCACGGCAACAGGGGCAAACGGATCTCTTAAGGCCGTTATAAGTGATCCTGATGGAAAAATCATTACAACCATCACCAAAGAGAATGTGACCATTCCTTCCGGTGCCTATAACGGGGAGATTGAGTTAAGAGCTGCAGATTTTCCCGGATTGAGCATTACAAATCCCAGGCTCTGGTGGCCGTATCTCTCAGGTGATCAGCCATTATATACTGTTGATTATGAGTTTTCTGTTGACGGTTCTGTGAGTGACAGGCTTCATCATCGCTTCGGCATCCGTGAAATAAGCGCCGAAGTGAATGTATCACCCTATGCCAATAATAATGCTGACTCGATAGCTGTATCTCACCTTTCGAACATGTTGCAGATATACGTTAACCACAGGCCGGTATTGCTAAAGGGTGGTGGCTATTGTGCTTCGGATCTCCTCCTGCGTCATAATGGTGAAACCAATAAGGCTGTTGTGGACTACATTAAATACATGGGCATGAACATGATCAGGGACGAAGGTAAATTCTTTGATAATAATTTACTGGAGCTCATGGATGAAAACGGGATCCTGCTCATGACAGGCTGGTGCTGTTGTGACCGCTGGCAGAGCCCGGGCTCGTTTTCCAAAGCGGAACGTTTTGTGGCTCTTGAATCATTATATGCGCAATTACGGAATGCAAGGCAACACCCATGCATGTTTCTCTGGTTTAACGGGAGCGATGATCCACCAAGCATAAGCGGCCAGGGGGTGAACGGTCAGAATGTCGAGCAGAAATATTTCGAAATTGAAGCAAACCTGAGATGGCTTGATATTGGCGCTAATTGCAACAACGGTTCTGCAAAGATTGCCACACTGACAGGTGTGACAGGCGGAATGCACATGGATGCCACATACGACAGCCAGTCTCCCACCTGGTACTACTTTGATCGCAAGGGTAATTACGGATTCGTCTCCGAAGGCGGAGGGGGAGGAAGCATTCCCGTTCAGGAAACTGTGGAGAGAATTCTTCCGAAAGCGAATCAATGGCCGTATAATTCAGCGGAAGCCTATAATGTATGGAATTATCACATGTGCAGGGGCAGTTTCAATAACCTGGGTCAGCACATATTGTTTATTGACGGTTCTTACGGAGCTTCAGCCACGCTGGAACAATTCATCACCAGGGCACAGGTATTCCAGTATGAGCTGCAACGGGCGCAATATGAAGCATTGAACGTTAGCCGCTATAAAAATACCAGCGGATTTATAAACTGGATGCTGAACAACGCCTGGCCAATAATGTTCTGGAACCAGTTTGATTATTACATGAATCCCAACGGGACCACTTATGGCGCCAGGAAGGGAAATGAACCCGTTCATATCATGTACAATATGTATCAAAAGTGTGTCAATGTGGTCAATAACACATTTACAGCATATCCGGGAGCTGTTGCCACACTGGCGGTTTATGACATCGAGGGTAACCCGATCAGCACGCCACTTGAGAAAACAATAAATATTCAGGCTGATGGCGCCCCTTCTGCAGTGGAATATGCCACATCCGGAAAAAATCGGTTATCCCCCAAAACAATAGGATTAGTCAGGGATGAATCCGGATCTTATAAACCTTATCAGATTAATTATTTCGGAAAGATAACTGAAGCTTATGGAGTGACTGAACTCTGGAACCATGATGATATCAGGGCTTCATTGATAAAGTCAACTTCGGATGTGTATTTCATTCGCCTGGAGTTAAAAGACGCCGATGGCAGGGTGCTGAGTTTGAACTCGTATGCGGAACCCATGCGGAATGATGTAGCGGGAGCAAGTCACTCCTGGAACAGGTCAGGGACTTACCAGGTAGGGGATTTAACCCAATTAAACCAGCTTCCTTCTGTTGAATTGGAAGTTTCAGAGGTTGCATTTAAAAGATCATCCGGAAAGAATATTCTGACTTACAGGGTCAATAACCCAACAGGAAAAATCGCATACGCAGTCGAACTGAAAGCATATACCGGCAGCGACAGGAAAACACTAGTGGCACCGGTCATCTATGACGATAACCTGTTTACGTTGTTTCCCGGTGAAAGCCGTGATATCGATATTTCATATAACAGTTCGGATTTGTCCGGGAAAGCCTTTGTCACAGTAAATTGCTATAATAACGTAATTAATGGAACTGACCAGCGGGCTGGAGCAAATATCTACACAGCTGTGCCTGACGGGGGCTCCAATAATATAGCCCGAGGAAAAAAGGTCACCGGAGGCACTGATCCTGTAAATGCCACTGACATAGCCCCGGGTGGGCAGACAAATGCGGATACGGCCAAGACGTTCATTGACTCCGACATGAACACCTTTGCCACACTATCTCCTGAACAAGGGTCATTCATCGTGGATCTTGACAGTGTTCAAAGTTTCGACAGGGTCATGCTTCGATGGAACCGTATGAATAATCTTCGTGGCCGGCCGGATCAGATCAGGATTGAAGTAAGCAATGACAATGTGCAATACACGGAAGTTGCAACTTATGATAACAGCAAGATGGGTTCGATAATGACCAACATTATTCTGCCCAAACAGGCGAGCGGACGTTATGTAAAGATCACACCTTCAGGTTTAATGGGAGTATCTCCTGCTGTAGGGATGACAGGCAAACAAAATTCAGGAGGCGTCAGCGGTCAAAGTGCCAGCGGCATACGACAGGCGGATGCTGCAAGTGCATTCAGCCTGTCTGCTGTTGAGATATACACCTTTAAATAAAAATGGCATAGTGGCTGTCTCAAAAGTCCCTTTGTGGATCTTCGTGTTAACCTTTGTGTCCTTAGTGGTAAATGTAAATAATTGAACCACAAAGGACACGAAGTACTACACAAAGGAACACTGAGGAAAAAACACCATACAAATTTACTTTTAAGACACCCTCTTTTTTGAATCAGGATTATGCAAGGTCAATTCCTATGATTTCGTGATCGAAAATCTGATCTACTTTCAGATTTATCCTTCCGTTGATTATTGAATATTCAGGATTCTTATTCCTCTTCGGCAGTGTGACTCCTGTAAGCTTTGAATTTGCAGGGATCAGGATGCTGACTTCTGCATCAACAGGTATCAATTCCCTGAATGGCCCCTTCATCATCATCGGGTTGGTCATGTTTACAAGGTGAACCGTCATTGAATTCTCCTGCCTCCAGACAGTTGTTTCAATCAGCCCCGGTCCATTGACGTTAACGATCGGATCTTCATTCAATGCCCATTTGATCGTATTGTTGAGCAGTTTCCCATGATCGTCTGTCATGTATTGCCAGAAGGACCTGTCAATGTCCCATGGGAAATAAGCAATCCTGCTTTTGCCTGAACCTCTCAGGTAAAGCTCTCGCGTTTCCGGATCTGGAATCCTGGTATAGACATCTTCCATGGGCAGATCCGGGTAGGTCGGAACAAGGGTTACAGGACCTGGAAAATTCACCTTTGGTTTTACCCTGACCCTGTAAATACCATTGATTATCCTCACTGCATCTTCGATGCCTTCAAGTACCGGGTGGAATTTCTTTGTTGCAGGATCTTCCCTGAGGCGGAGATAACTGTTCTGCATAGGCCCTTCAACACTGCCGTCGAATGCAACGCCAAACAGGTCTGCAAGCCCGAAATTCTTGCGCCGGGCACCCTGCTCATCATACAATGAAGTCTCAAAAGTTGCAAGCAGACTTCCTCCTTTGTCCACAAATCTCTTTAACTGATCACATTGACCATCTGATAAATGTCTGGTATTTGGAAGAATTAAAAGTTTGAAAGGCTTCAGGTGATCATCATCAAGCACGTCAGCATTGATCATCTCAAATGGCACATGCCCTTCAATAAGAGCATGATACATTCCGTTCAAATGAGCCTCACTGTCGCGCTGCCACGGGTTTGGCTGTGAATTGGTATTTGGAAGGTTTTGTTCCTGCAAAACTATCGCTACCCTGGCCATGGATGCAGTATTTCGCAGGTAACGTGCACTTTTGAAATGGCCTTCGTAAACATTCTCCATGGTCTTGAACCACCTTTTATCGATCGGTTTGGCGTTGAACTTTACAAAACATGGAAGCATGCCATTGGCAATACCATCAGCCGCCCAGATCTTGAGCTCGGCATCTGTATTCACAGAATCTTTCCAGCGTGGAGCAGCTTCAAGACCGACACTGAA
>JBLNAO010000245.1:0-6831 GCA_050259395.1 Chloroflexota bacterium | reverse complement strand
GGGCATCCAATCTCACCGCGAGGAACACCTATTATATAATAACAGGCAGCTTCCAGTCAGAGGAAAATGCAGGAAAGCAGGTCAGCCAGCTTCAGGCTGAAGGATTCAATCCTGAAGTTGTCGCAGCAGGTAATGGGTTTTACCGGGTCTGTGCAATGGAATGCCCTGATCTGACCACGGCTGTTTCAAGGAAGGATTCAATTCTTGGGAAATTCCCCGGGGCGTGGATCTCAAGGAAGAAGTAATATTCCCCCTTAATTATCTACAGAAATTTATAAATGGTATTCGGTAACCGGTGACCGGTAATCGGTATCGTTTACAACTGATTACCGAACACTGATTACTGAATACTTCATTTGACGGTACTTCCGTTCCCAACCTTACTCTCGGGAGAAACCATTACCAGCTTGCCGTCCTTATCCTCCGCCATCAGGATCATTCCCTTTGATTCTATGCCTTTTATTTTCCTTGGCTCAAGATTGGCGATTATTGATATCTGCTTCCCGATAATGTCCTCGGGTTTGTAGTATTCTGCAATACCGGAGACTATTGTCCGGGTATCGAGCCCGGTATCTATTTTAAGCTTCAGGAGCTTGGTTGTCTTCGGCACTTTTTCAGCTTCAAGGATTGTGGCTGTCCTGATATCGACTTTCGAAAACTCGTCAAATGAAACAGGATCCTTGCCGGGAGCGACCTTTACCATAGCGGCCTCATTGCTCTTTTTGGTAGCAAGAAGCTTATCTATCTGGCGCTGAATTGCTTCATCCTCTATCTTTTCAAAAAGCAGCTCAGGTCTTGCCACCTGGTGACCTGGTTTGAGAAGATCCTGATTTCCGGCATTTTCCCAGCTCAGGTCGGTGATGTTCAGCCAGCCGCGGAGCTTATCCATCGAGAACGGGAGGAAAGGCTCGCAGACTATTGCCAGGTTAGCTGTGATCTGAAGGGCAACATTCATGATTGTCTTTACCCGCTCAGGGTCAGTTTTTACAACCTTCCAGGGTTCGGCATCGGCAAGATACTTGTTCCCCAGCCGGGCCAGGTTCATTGCTTCCTTAAGGGCTTCACGGAACCTGAAACTCTCTAGGCTCGAGCTTACATTTTCTTTCAGAACCCTTATTTCATTCAAAACATACTCATCGTTCTTATCTGTCTTTCCTCTTGCCGGGACTTTTCCGTCATAATAATTATTTGTAAGAACGAGAGCCCTGTTCACGAAGTTGCCGAGAATGGCAACAAGCTCGCTATTGTTCCTTGACTGAAATTCCTTCCAGGTAAAATCATTATCTTTTGTCTCCGGGGCGCTGGAACAAAGAGCATACCTGAGCACATCCTGCTTGCCCGGGAAATCCTCGAGATATTCATGAAGCCATACTGCCCAGTTCCTCGAAGTGGATATCTTGTCATTTTCAAGGTTGAGGAACTCGTTCGCCGGCACGTTGTCGGGAAGGATAAAACTGCCTTCAGCCTTCAGCATTGCCGGAAAGATGATGCAATGGAATACAATGTTGTCTTTGCCGATAAAATGAACCATTTTGGTATCTTCATCTTTCCAGTATTTCTCCCAATCAGGCGTAAGCTCGCGTGTTGCGGAGATATATCCGATAGGTGCGTCAAACCAGACATACAGCACTTTGCCTTCAGCTCCCTCAACCGGGACGGGGACTCCCCAGTCGAGGTCGCGGCTTACCGCACGGGGCTGAAGCCCCTGGTCGAGCCACGATTTGCACTGGCCGTAAACATTGGTCTTCCACTCCTTATGCTCCCCGAGTATCCATTTCCTTAGCCAAGGTTCATATTTGTCAAGCGGGAGGTACCAGTGGAGCGTTTCGCGCAGAACAGGCTTGCTGCCGCTGACTGTGGAGTGAGGATTGATAAGATCCTGCGGGCTGAGCGACGTACCGCATTTCTCGCACTGGTCGCCATAGGCATTCTCATTGCCGCAATGCGGACACGTGCCCATTATATACCTGTCTGCCAGGAAGCATCCTGCCTCCTCGTCGTAATACTGTTCGCTTGTCTTTTCAATGAATTCACCCTTGTCATAAAGTGTCCTGAAGAACTGAGAAGCGGTTTCATAATGGATCTTATTGGAAGTGCGCGAATAAATATCGAACGATATACCGAAATCCTCAAATGCCTTCTTGTTGAGAGCATGATACCTGTCAACCACTTCCTGTGGAGTGATGCCTTCCTTTCTCGCTTTAAGTGTAATAGGCACCCCGTGCTCATCAGAACCGCATATCGAGATCACGTCTGCACCTTTCATCCGGAGGTACCTTGTGTAGATATCGGATGGTACATAAACTCCGGCAAGGTGGCCTATATGTATGGGTCCGTTTGCATACGGAAGGGCAGAGGTGACCAGAAAGCGTTTGAACTGTTTCATCATATTGTTTTTTGAAAACACAAAAGTAATAAAAAGTTGCCACCTGAAAGCTCACTGAGCGTCGCCGAAGCGAGCTTTGTTTTGTGTAACAATTCGCCTACTTTTGCGTATAACTAATTAATATGCCCGCATCGAAGATCCGGCCTGATTATCTTAAACGAGGCGACGAAGTAATGATCGTCTCACCGGCATTCTGCATAGACCGCGACAAGCTTGACGCAGCTGTTGAATACCTTGGAAAATGGGGACTGAAAGCCCGTGTGGGAAAGAACGCGGCAAAGCGTTATGGTCCTTTCGCCGGTACTGATGCTGAAAGGCTGGAGGATCTGCAGGAAGCTACCGGTAATCCCGACATAAAAGCCGTGATATGTTCCCGCGGTGGGTACGGTGTATCTAGAATTATCGACAGGGTTGATTTCACTTCACTCAGAAATAATCCAAAATGGTATGTCGGATTCAGCGACATCACGGTGCTTCACCTCTGGCTGAGCGAACTGCATGGTTTAATGTCGGTTCATGGCGCCATGCCGCTTCACTTCAATGATCCTGAAAAGACTAAAAGCACTTTTTCAACCCTTAAGCAAGCGCTGTTTGGCAACCTGGAAAAGATAAGCTGGAAAGGTGATTTTTTCAGGATAAATGATACGGAAGGCGAAATAACCGGCGGCAACCTGTCGCTTTTTTACAGCCTGATCGGAACAGCAGCCGAGCCTGATACAAAAGGTAAAATTCTCTTTATTGAAGAAGTGGGCGAGTACTTCTACCATGTCGACAGGATGCTGACTTCACTGAAGCTTGCAGGGAAGCTGCAGGGTCTTGCCGCACTCGTTGTCGGTGGCATGAACAGGATTGAAAGCACCAGTATTCCATGGGGCAGGAGTGTGGAGGAAACGATCATGGATATTGTTGGAGAATATGATTACCCGGTACTGTTCGGCTTCCCGGCCGGTCACGTAAATGATAACCGCGCATTTTATTTCGGAAGGCAATCAGCAATCAGAATTCAGGGAAATAAGGCGGTTCTTTCTTTCGAATAATGTCAGAAAGCTGTAATCAGCAGGTCAAGGTCTTTTGAGATGATCCCGAATTTCAGGCCCAGCGTTGCATTGGTGAGAATGCCGTTATACAGATATGCCCCTTTGCGTACACCCTGGTCGTACTTCAGAAGCTGGTTCATGCCGCCGGCGTCGGCCATGCTTTGAAGAAGCGGTTCAAAAATATTGCTGAGGGCTATCGAGGCTGTTCGTGATACACGTGAAGGCAGATTCCATCCTGAGAAATGTTTCACTCCCGCTTTTTCATACACAGGATCCCTGTGAATGCGGCATTCAGTTGTTTCGATGCACCCTCCGGTGCTGCTGAGATCTATTACTATGGATCCTTTTTTCATGTTCCTTATCATCTCCTCGGTAACATGATAAACCGGGTTAATATCCTCGAGCTCCATGGCTCCGATAAGTACATCGGCTGATCTGAGTGCTTTTTTAAGGACCTGCGGGTGAAAAGTGGAAGTCTGGAGACGCTGGCCAAGCGCATTCTGGATCTTTCGCAGCCTGAACATTGAGTTGTCGAATATCTTTACAACTGATCCAAAGGCTATGGCTGCCCTTGCTGCAGCTTCTCCGGCTGTATTTGCTCCGAGTATGACAATCTCAGTCGGGGTAACTCCCGCGATGCCGCCGAGAAGCACGCCCTTCCCTCCATGGATATTACTCAGATATTCGGAAGCAATAAGCAATGAAGAAATACCCGAGATCTCGCTCATTGATTCCACAAAAGGCATCTCTCCGTTATTGTCGCGGATCCTTTCGAAGGCGATTGCGGTCACCTTTTTCCTTATCAGGTTCCGCAGCACTTCCTCGCTTATCTGAAACACGCTGAGCGATGAAAGTATTGCCTGGTTCCCTTTAAGATACTCTGTTTCCTTTTCAGTGAACGGGGAGACTTTTATTACCGCATCGGCAGTGTAGACCATTGCCGGAGAATCACTTATAATAGCCCCGTTCTCGCTGTAATCTTTATCTGTATAGTTCGCGGCAAGCCCGGCTCCCTTTTGGATTATGACTTCATTCTGGTTTTCAACAAGCAGGTTGACCGCTTCGGGTGTCAGGGCAACCCTTTTTTCATTGTCCTGCTTGTCTGCGGCAACACCGATTGTTATCCTCCTGTTCTTCACGGCTGTCTCGAGATATTCTTCCTGAGGCCTGAATGATGCATTCTCAAACTTGACTTTCCCGCTGTTGCCTTTCTCTTCCATTTAGCCGTGTTAATATATCAAAGGTAAATAATTTGGGACAGAGAGCAAAATGTTGCCGCTACGATATGTTGAGAGTTCTCTTTCCATCCTCCCCGACATTTATTTTTACCCTTATCATCCCGGGGGGAAGTATCTCTTCAACCAGTTCAGGCCATTCCATGAAGCACCAGGATTCGCCGGTGAGGTATTCTTCAATTCCGAAATCAAAAACCTCTTCCTGTTTTTTGATGCGGTAAAAATCAATATGAAAAACTGATTCGCCACCGGTGGTTTTATATTCGTTTACCAGGGTGAAGGTGGGACTGCTCACAATATCTGCGGCGCCAAGCTCTTTGCATACTGCTTTGATTATCGTGGTTTTTCCCGAACCCATAGGCCCATAAAAAGCAACAATCCTTCTGTTGTCCGCATGCTTCAGCAGCTCTCTTGCCGCATGCGGAAGTTGCTTTTTATCTCTGATCTCTAATTTCATCAACTCAATTTTTCCATTCTGTTCACTCTTCTTGTTCACAAATACACAGCAAACCTGCAAAGGTTCACCCGATGGAACAAAAATGTCACATAATGTCAGACTGGTTCCAGCAATCCGACAGGAAGGATAATTTCCTGCATCGATATTCCGCCGTGCTGAAATGTATCTTTGTAATATGACGAATAATAGTTGTAATTATTCTGATAGACAAGATAGTCGCGGTTAAGGGCGAAAATGTATCTCGAACTGATATTAGATTTCGGAAGCATCCCTTTTTCGGGGCTGACGATTTCGAAAACCTTTCTCGGATCATAATCGAGGTTCCTGCCCATCTTGTACCTGAGATTGGGTGAGGTTTTCCTGTCACCAACAATTTTGACTGGGTTTTGAACCCGTATTGTACCATGATCTGTGCTGAAAATAACTCTCACCTTGTGTGACGAAAGAAGTTTCAGGAGATCGAAAAGCGGCGAATGGATGAACCACGATCTTGTCAGGCTGCGGTATGCCCTTTCGTCGCTTGCCAGGTCGCGTATTACGTCGACCTCCGTCCGGGCGTGGGAGAGCATGTCTACGAAATTGTAAACCAGGATGTTAAGATCATTGTCGAGCATCTGCCTGTACCTGTCATTCACCCGTTTGCCTTCAGGACCGCTGCTTATTTTGGTGTATGTCCATTTATATCTCAGGCCTTTGTTTTTGAGCTGATTCCTGAACAGCTCATCCTCGAATTTGTTTTTCCCTTCCTCTTCATCATCGTTTACCCACAGCGACGGCATGTTTTCAGCAATCTTATTCGGCATGAGGCCGGCGAATATTGAATTCCTGCTGTACTGTGTTGAAGTTGGAAGTATGCTGAAGTAAAAATCTTCATCCACAACCCTGTACATCCTCGACAGCTCTGCCGATATTGTTCTCCACTGGTCATATCTCATGTTGTCGATAAGAATGAAGAAGACAGGTTTGTTATCGTTCATATGTGGAAATATCTTCTTGGAAAAAAGGGAAGGTGAGAGAACCGGCTTTGATGTGTTCTCAGGTTTCAGCCAGTTCAGGTAATTGTTCGTTATGAACCTGGTGAAGGAATTATTTGCCTCTGTCTCCTGTGTTTTAAGTATTTCATCCATGCCGGTGTCCGGAGATTTTTCGAGTTCCGACTCCCAGTAAATTATTTTCCTGTAAAGATCCACCCATTCCGTGCAGCTTGAGGCGGACGAAATCATATTGCCGATCCTTGAAAAGTCCTGCTGGTATTCTGTGGTTGTTTTTTCTGTTATGAGTCTTCTCTGGTCCAGTATCTTTTTTATTGCAAGCAGAAGCTGCTTTGGCTTGACCGGCTTAATGAGGTAATCTGCTATTTCGCTTCCAATGGCTGTTTCCATAAGATCCTCCTCTTCGCTCTTTGTCACCATCACTATCGGGATGTCAGCCCGGATGTCCCTTATTTGCCTGAGAGTTTCGATCCCGCTGAGGCCCGGCATGTTTTCATCAAGGAAGATGAGGTCGTAGACATTCTGCTTTACGAGGTCGATTGTATCATTTCCGTTCGTACATGTTTCAATCTCATATCCTTTCTCCTGCAGGAAGATTATGTGGGGTTTCAAAACCTCGATCTCATCATCAGTCCAGAGTATTCTTACGGTTCGCATAAGTGCAAAGGTCGGAAAGATTAAGTAGATCACAAAAATTGTTGGTTCAATATTGCCTGAGCTTAAA
>JBLNAO010000244.1:0-3995 GCA_050259395.1 Chloroflexota bacterium | reverse complement strand
CAGAAAGAAGAGATAACATCAAGCATAGCATATGCCAGCAGGATACAGATGGCAATGCTTCCCGTTTCCAATATCTTCACGGAATCCTTCTCTGATTATTTCATCATTTTCAGGCCAAGGGATATTGTCAGCGGTGACTTCTACTGGATAGGAGAGGACAGTAAAAACATCTACTTCACTGTTGCCGATTGCACTGGTCACGGCGTACCTGGTGCATTCATGAGCACCCTTGGCATCTCCATTCTTAACGAGATCATAACCCATAACGTCGATATTAAAGCCAATGCGTTCCTGAATCTGTTAAGGGAAAAAATCAAGACCCAGCTGCACCAGACCGGAAAGGACGGTGAGGCAGCCGACGGAATGGATATATCACTCTGCGCGCTTAAAAAGAACCGCGAGAAACTTCAGTTCTCCGGAGCATTCAATCCCCTGTACGTTTTTACAGATGGTGAACTGAAGGAGTTAAAGGCAGACAGGATGCCGATAGGTATACATTACGGCAATGAAGCCTCTTTCTCGAACCATGAGATAAATGTGAAGAAAGGCGATACCCTCTATCTGCTTTCAGACGGCTTAACAGATCAGTTCGGTGGCCCGGAAGGGTGCAAGTATAAAAAGGCCCAGCTCAAAAAACTGCTCGCTGAAATTCACTTCAGGCCCATGGCAGATCAGAAGAAACTCATCGAGCTGGAATTCCTCAAGTGGAAAGGAACAAACGAGCAGGTCGATGATGTCACCGTAATCGGCGTCAGGATATGATCAACTTTCGCCTTTCGCATTTCACCTTTCGCCTGTTTTTCACCTATCTTTATAAAGAGAAATTTTATTAATGTTCTATACAATATTATAATGAAAATCAAATTTATCGGTGCTTCCAGGGAGGTAACGGGAAGCAAATTCCTGCTTACTGCTGCAGGTAAAAGGATACTTCTCGACTGCGGAATGTTCCAGGGGAAAGGTCTAGAGACTGACAGCATGAACCGCGACCTTATGTTTGATCCGTCAATGATCGACCATATCATCCTTACACATGCTCACATTGATCATTCAGGTCTGATCCCTTACATGTACCACCTGGGTTTCAGAGGCTCCATAATTTGTACCAGCGCCACCCGCGACCTTTGCTCAATAATGCTTGTCGATTCAGCTTTCATACAGGAGCATGATACTAAGACATTCAACAAGCGGAGGGCTAAAAAAGGCCTTCCACTGGTAACGCCGATATATACAACTGAAGATGCACAGGCATGCATGGCTCAGTTCATAGGGATACCTTATGACATGAAATTCAGGATCAATGATAACATTAAGGTTAAATTCACAAATACCGGGCATATGCTCGGCAGCGGTGTGGCAAATATAGAGGTTACAGAGAACGGACACACCTCAAGGCTGGCATATACCGGCGACATAGGAAGGCCGTTTGACGAGATACTTGCTAATCCCGCAGCTTTCCCCCAGGCAGATGTGCTGATTACCGAATCCACATACGGCGACAGGCTTCATCCCGACAAGGAGGAAGCAAATACCGAACTCCTCGATGTGGTTGTCAATACCTGTATGAACAAGGGAGGGAAGGTGCTCATTCCGGCATTCAGTGTCGGGCGCACCCAGGAGATTGTATATGCGCTCAATAATTTTTTCAATGCCGGCACGCTTCCCAAAATAGACATTTTTGTCGATAGCCCTCTTGCAGTAAATGCGACCGAGATCTTCAGGGTTCACCCTGAATGCTATAATGAAGAATTCCTGAAGATCATGAAGAACGATCCCGATCCGTTTGGTTTTGGCAACTTGTTCTATATCAAGAGAGTGGAAGATTCCAAGAGGCTGAACGATCACAAAAAGCCTTGCGTGATCATCTCTGCATCGGGCATGATGGAAGCAGGAAGGATCAAGCATCACCTTGCAAATAATATTTCCAATCCCGATAATACTGTTCTTGTTGTGGGTTACTGTGCACCGTCAACACTGGGTGCAAGAATTGTGAGAGGCGACAGTGAGGTATCGATCCATGGTGAAGTGCACCAGGTTAAAGCCGAGATAAGGAAAATAGAATCATTCAGCGGACATGGAGATTACCGTGAAATGGCTGCATTCCTCGATTGCCAGGATAAATCAGCTCTTAAGAAAACGTTTGTTGTTCATGGTGAATATGAGACGCAGAAGAAATATTCGGATTACCTGGGAAGCAAGGGCTTCAGCAATATAGAAATACCGGCAAGAGGACAGGAGTACGAAATTTAGCAGAGGTTTTCACCTCAAACTAAATCCCTTCAGCTCTTTCCTTAGTTCCTGCCATCCGGGAAAAAGTTCAGAGAGCAGCTCATAAAATCCTGCTCCATGATTATGATGTTTCAGATGGCACAGTTCATGCATGATGACGTACTCAAGATATACCTCCGGCAACCTGATGAGCTCGGTATTCAGGGAAATAATCCCCCTGGACGAACAACTGCCCCACCGGCTCTTCATGGTACGGATTTTAAGCTGTGATACCCTGAAACCGTAAGATTGTTTTTCATGAAGAATCCTTCTGAACGTCTCAGGGAATATCCTGTTGGCTTCATTTCTGTATCCCTGGTAAAGTATATGCTTCACTACGCTTGATTCTTCCGGAGATGCTGTTCCTATTTCTATTGTATGATCGACAAACCTGCAATATGGTTTTGTTGTTTTTTGCACCCTGAGCGCTGATTCCATCCCGCGGTAAAGATGCTTCTCACCGTCCGTGAAACGTCTTTCAGGTCTGCTCTGACTACTGTTCCTGAATTTTTCAGTATGCTTGAGTATCCAGGAAGCTTTGGAGCTCACCAGTTTAATTATTGTCCTCTCCGCGGTGCGGTAAGGAGCCCTGACGATGACTGTCGCATCGGGCAATATGCTGATTGCGAGTGTCCTCCTTGCGGAATAAATGACTTTATATTGGATATCCTGCATTATTTCCTTATGGAACTGTCCATCACCGTATTTTTCATGGAACTTCCCGGAGACATTTCAGAAAGATAATAGACCAGGCATGCCGTACCGTCCATCGTGCATTCGTTACTCGTGTAATCGCCAATGTCATCATGGTACGCAGCCATGGAGGTCTGGAATTTAGCATAGGGATCCTCACCTGTGAGCCGCACGTATTTACTGTGTGAAGCGAAAATGGTGGAATAAACGGGTCCGTCTACAAGTCCGCCATAGACCTGGCCCCCTTTTACAACATATGATGAATGGGATTTCACCGGCCAATCACCGCCTTCCGGAAGTCCTACGACCATGCTTGTTCCCCATGGATTGCAGCCAAAAAGCCAGTCGCGGTGTGCAGCCTCAAGCTCAGAAAATGAATTATCACTTGTTGTCTCGGCATACAGGTGAGCCTGGGTAATGAATGCCGTCACAAGATTGTTAGAACACCAGATGAAAGGCACTCCGACGTAAAAAGGATTTTTTTCAGCTCTTATCCTTACCGTGTCAAGACCTCTTTTCATAAAAGTCATGAAGGTATTGCCTCCGTTTTCTTTTTCCTGTCTTGCCAGTCCTGGATGACCCATATTCACAAAAGGATACCATTGATAATGCCTGGCAGTGTCACTGCCCATCCAGGGTGTTACAGGTTCCATCATTCCGAAAGCAATGGCACGATCGAGGTACTGCTTCTCTCCGGTGAGGTTATAAAGCTCTGTTGCAGCCAGTTCCATGTCGTCGGTCCAATTGTCTTCTTCATAAAAATATGGCGCCCTTCCGGGTGCAGTCTGGCAGGCCCCCGGGTTATCGAGCCCGTACCTGAAGGCGTCTATTGCTTTTTGACCGAACATTTGTGCGAGATCAGGTTTTTTCCCGCGGTAAACAAGTGCAGCCCTGGCAAAGGCCGAGGAGAATTTCCCGGCGGTTGACGCAATTCCGGTAGCCCTGTTCTTATATTTAAAAACTCCTTGTGGCTTTCCCGTACATAAATACACAGGACGTTCAGAACCTTTTCCATAATTGGCCGTATCACCAAC
>JBLNAO010000243.1:0-4411 GCA_050259395.1 Chloroflexota bacterium | reverse complement strand
CCTGTATATCAAGGGAAGGCTCAAAAATATGATCCTCGGTTCAAGCGGGGAAAACATATACCCGGAAGAAATAGAGTCTATAATCAATAACTTCAGGTATGTTGTTGAATCAGTCGTAGTCGAGCAGAAGGGAAAACTTGTAGCTCTCGTCCACCTCAACATGGAGGAGCTCGAAAAGAAATACCAGACATTCAAGGACGACATGTCTGTAAAGAAGGAAGAGCTGCTTAATGAGATCAAGATTTACGTCAACTCACACGTCAATAAATTCAGCCAGATCCAGAAGGTTGTCATGCACCCTGATCCGTTCCAGAAAACCGCAACGCTGAAGATAAAGCGGTTTTTGTATACCTGAGGCAGAGTGCCTAAACTCTACGGACCCTAGGCACTCTAGTGCACTCTAGTGCACTCTTTATTAACCTTTCAACCCCTGTGAATACCGTTTATTAACCTCTTCCCAGTTCACAACATTCCAGAAGGCATCGATGTATTCCGGGCGGCGGTTCTGGTACTTAAGATAATATGCATGTTCCCAGACGTCGAGTGTGAGAAGGGGACTGCCTTTTATTGCTGAATTATCCATCAGGGGATTGTCCTGGTTGGCGGTGCTTGCAACTGCAAGCGACCTGTCCTTATTGAGGACGAGCCATGCCCAACCGCTGCCGAAACGTGTTTTGGCGGCATTATTGAATGCCTCTTTGAACTTGTCGAACGAACCGAAGGCTTTGTTAATTGCCTGTTCGAGCTCCTGTGATGGCTTTCCTTTATCCTTTCCCAGATTGTTCCAGAAAAGTGTATGGTTATAAAAGCCCCCTCCATTGTTCCTGACGGCATCGGATTGCTTCGAAATTGACTGGAAGATCTGCTCTATGGGCTGGTTTTCCAGGGGTGTGCCTTTTACTGCATTTACAAAATTCGTATAATATGCCCTGTGATGCTTGTCATAATGGAGCTCCATTGTCCTGGCATCGATATATGGTTCAAGAGCATCATATGAAAATGGCAGTGCCGGAAATTCGAGTTCGCCTGCAGGTACGCCGGCATATTCAACGGGACTTGTTGTGCTGCCCGAAAAAATTTTTGGTGAAAAGGATGCAAAAAATGTCATAACGCTAACTGATTTAATGAAACTTCTTCTTTCCATTTTTATGTATTTTAAGCATTAAACAGCTTCATCAGTCATTTGTTCATCCTGAAATTGACAGGTCATGTTAATATGGTCATGAACAGCCTTTAATGAGTGATAATTTTTTAGTAAATTTATGCTGATAGAATCTTAAATTTCCCGGGCACCAATTTGTTCAGCACATTAAACGACTGTTTATGAAAAACATGACAACCATAGGAAGGATACTTTTTGCACTGCCTTTTGCACTCTTTGGGATCAATCATTTTCTTATGACCGATTATTATGTGGGATTGCTGACCTCCTTCGTCCCGCAGGGTGCATATACAATTATTCTGGTGGGCCTTCTTCTTATCGGCGCAAGCATCAGCATAATCTCAAAGAAATATGTTAAGATTTCCACTATAATGCTTGCCTGCCTGCTGTTCATCTTCATCCTTACGATCCATATTCCGCACCTCATGCATGATGAGGATAAAACGGCGACAATTATTGGCCTGCTGAAAGATATTTCACTAATGGGAGGATCGCTAATGATTGCCGGAATTTATTCTGACGAAAAACCGGAGAAGAAACAGCCTTAACCCTGCAATCTGCCACCTTTCAATAATTATTCATGTGTGCTAATGTTCTGGTTTTACAGGATAAAAAATGCTATCTTTATGTTTTATAATCATAAAGCTGACAGCAATGAACAGATCGATATTTTTCCTTGCGTTATTTGCTTTTATCTGTCCTCTCACCTTTTCTCAAAATTCCCTGTTCAATCAGCAAATGCAGGTAGGCTTCGAAGAAAAGCAGGGCGAATATGCATATCTCGACACCAAACTCATTAATGAAGCCGGGCAAACCGTAACATTAAGGGATGTGATAACAAAACCCACAATCCTCAATCTTGTTTATTACAGGTGTCCCGGAACATGCAGTCCTTTGATGTGGGGAGTAACAAAGTTCATTGACGGGATGGATCTGAAGCTCGGCAAGGATTACCAGGTGGTTACAATAAGCTTCGACCACACTGAAAGTATCGATCTGGGAATAAAAAAGAAGGCCGCCTATATCTCGAACATGAAGGATAAGGAAGCTGCGGGTGCCTGGCAGTTCTTTGTGGCAGACAGCATCGAGGTAGCCAAGCTCACCCAGTCTGTCGGCTTCCATTTCAAGAAGCTGAACAATGAATATGTACATCCCACAGGCCTCATCGCATTGGCTGCCGACGGAAAGATAACAAGATATCTGCGCGGCATTGAATTTCTGCCTTTCGACATCAAGATAACGATGGTGGAAGCTGCCCAGGGAAAAATCGGACCAAGCATAAACAGGCTGCTCGCAATCTGCTACTCGTTCGATCCGGCACAAAACCAGTTTGTTTTCAATGTAACCAGGGTTTCCGCAATCGTAATATCTTTTTTCCTGGGACTGCTCCTTATCTTCCTTGTGCTGAAACCAAAAGCTAAAAGAGTATAATCAATATCCCTTCTATTTATGAATGTTCAGGAAAACGTCTTGGAACCTGATTACCTGCATTACCAGGGAAAGCACAAAGGCATATTTGCATGGATACTTTCTACCGATCATAAGAGGATAGGCCTGCTTTATCTTTTTTCATTCCTGGTGCTTTTTACTGTTGCAGCGACCCTCGGATTGCTTATGAAATTCGAGCTCATAGCGCCGGGAAAGACAATAATGGATCCCCAGACCTACAATGCATTCTTTACGATCCATGGCATCATAATGATCTTTGCCATTGTGATTCCGGGACTGCCTGCCGTGTTCGGCAACTTCTTCCTGCCAATACTCCTGGGTGCAAAGGATGTTGCCTTTCCAAGGCTTAATCTTCTTTCATGGTATCTCTACATTACAGGGGTAACGATGGTGATGATAGCCATTTTCGCCGGCGAGGGTGCTCCCGATACAGGCTGGACTTTCTATGCTCCTTACAGCTTCAGGACGGCAGGGAACATGCTTCCCGCAGTGCTCGGAGCCTTTATTCTCGGCTTCTCGACAATAATAACGGGCATAAACTTTATAGTTACGATGCACCGCATGAGAGCGCCAGGCATGACATGGACCAAAATGCCATTGTTCGCCTGGTCACTCTATGCAACAGGATGGATACAGCTTCTTGCAACACCTGTTATAGGGATAACACTGCTGCTGATAGTTGCAGAGAAGCTTTTCAACATCGGATTCTTCGATCCGACTCTTGGCGGCGACCCTATTCTCTATCAACACCTGTTCTGGACATACAGCCATCCGGCAGTATATATCATGATCCTCCCCGCGATGGGAGCCATCTCGGAGATCATCTCCACGATGGCGCACAAGACAGTGTTCGGTTACAAGTTCATGATCGGTTCTCTTATGGCCATAGCCTTCGTGGGCTATTTCGTGTGGGGTCATCACATGTTTACCTCGGGGATGAGCAATGTATCGATGTACACATTCTCGCTGCTGACATTCCTTGTTGCAATACCTAGCGCAATAAAAGTCTTCAACTGGATTTCTACAATGTACAAGGGATCGATAGAGCTGAGAACACCGTTTTACTGGGCCCTTGGATTTGTGTTCGTTTTCATGATCGGGGGATTTACAGGTCTCATACTCGGCTCGCTTGCTGCAGATATTCACCTCCATAACACTCATTTTGTTGTTGCACATTTTCATTACATCGTTTTCGGGGGAACAGGTTTTGCCTTCTTCGGCGCCATTCATTACTGGTTCCCAAAAATGACTGGCAAAATGTACGATGAGAGATGGGCTAATATCGGCCTGACAGTGTTCTTTATCGGCTTTAACCTTCTCTACGGCCTGATGCTCTACCTGGGCTATGAAGGCATGCCCCGCAGGTATTTCGATTATGATGAATCGTTCCATCTCGGTAATATCTACTCAACCATGGGTGCCTGGATAATGTATACCGGACTGGGAATCATTATAATTAACCTCCTTGCCGCACTTAAAAACAAGAGAACGGCCCCAATGAGCCCCTGGGGAGGATCGACACTCGAATGGACTATTCCTTCACCTCCTCCGGTGGAGAACTTTGATGAGATTCCCGTAATCACCAAGAATGTATATACCTACGAATGAATCACACAGCTCATACAGCGGAAATACACAGGGATGATCTCGCGTCCAAGACGGGGATGTGGCTCTTCCTCTATACGGAGATGCTTCTCTTCGGAGCCTTGTTTGTAGTCTATTCGGTCTACAGGTACAGGAACTCAGAAGCATTCCACCTTGCTGCCGAAGAGCTTAACACTACCATCGGCACAATTAACA
>JBLNAO010000242.1:0-2961 GCA_050259395.1 Chloroflexota bacterium | reverse complement strand
GCGATGTACATGGTTCATGGAGAGCAATGGAAGAACTATATAAAGCGGGAAAGGTCAGGGCTATTGGCGTCAGTAACTTTCAACCCGATCGCGTTATGGATATCATAGCTTTCAACGAAGTGGTGCCTGCAGTGAACCAGATAGAGACTCACCCGTTCAACCAGCAGGTTGAAACACAGAAATTCCTGGAAGATAATAAAGTTCAGATTGAATCCTGGGGACCTTTTGCAGAAGGGAAAAACGGCCTTTTCAGAAACGAATTACTGCTTTCGATAGGAGCTAAATATAAAAAGAGTGTGGCTCAGGTAGTTCTTCGCTGGCTCATTCAAAGACGAGTTGTGGTCATACCCAAGTCGGTCAGAAAGGAAAGAATCCGGGAAAACTTCAATGTTTTTGATTTTGAGCTGAGTACGGCTGAAATTGCGACAATTACGACGCTCGACATGAAAGTCAGCAGCTTTTTTGATCACCGCGATCCTGAAATTGTGAAATGGATGGGCAGCAGGAAGCTCGATATCTGATTATTCACCTTTTATAACTATGAAAATGAGATTAACAAATTTAAAATACCAGAACGCCTCATTCGAAAGGAAAATAACCGGGATTCTCTTATTATTATTTCTATCATTTAACTCAACTATTATATCAGAGGCTCAAAAGCCTGTCAGGAAAGAGCCATTAGTCATCCAGGAACAGGGCAGCTTTGCTGTTGGAGGGAAAGTAATTTCCAATCCCGGTACCTTCGACCCTTATAAGCCGACACCGGCAGGTCAGACATTCAGCGGTGACCATGCTTATGTATTTTACCAGATCCCCGTTAAGTCACGGAAATATCCGCTGGTGATGTGGCATGGCATCGGACAGTTTTCGAAAACCTTTGAGACAACACCTGATGGGAGAGAGGGTTTTCAGAATATTTTTCTTCGCCGACGTTTCGGAGTTTACCTGATTGATCAGCCGAGAAGAGGCAATGCTAGTCGCAGCACAGTGGAGGCCACAATAAATCCGACTCCTGACGAACAACAATGGTTCGGTACTTTCCGGGTAGGTATCTGGCCCGATTATTTTGAAGGTGTGCAGTTTTCACGTGACCCGGAAGCTTTGAACCAGTATTTCCGCCAGATGGTGCCGAATATCGGTCCAATTGATGTCAATCTCAATGCATCAACAATATCAGCTCTCTTCGATAAAATCGGCCCCGCAATCCTGCTCACCCATTCACATGCCGGAGGTATGGGTTGGCTTACAGCCATAAAAAATCAGAATGTAAAAGCTATAGTTTCGTATGAACCTGGAAGCGGTTTCGTTTTTCCTGTGGGAGAGGCTCCCGCACCTATAGCCATGGCCGATGGCAGGCTTACCGCCTCTGAAGTTCCTTTGTCAGATTTTATGAAGCTTACGAAAATCCCAATAATAATTTATTATGGTGATTTCATTCCGGAAAAGCCAATGGACAATCCCGGTCAGGATGGATGGCGGGCCCGCCTTGAAATGGCCAGATTGTGGCGTGATGCCGTAAACCGTCATGGTGGCGATGTAACAGTTGTGCATCTGCCTGAAATCGGGATAAAGGGCAACACTCATTTCCCCTTTTCGGATTTAAACAATATTGAAATAGCCGACCTGCTGTCGGGATGGCTAAAGGAAAAAGCTTTGGATCAGTAGTATAAATAGTATAAAACGTTATACAATGAAAAAATCATTATTAGCATTAGTGCTGCTTATATGTGTATGTTCCTTAAATGCACAGCAGACTGAAGAACCGCAGGTTCGTACTGCATCTGGAACCGTTCGCGGTCTTACTGAGGGGAATGTCGAAATCTTCAAAGGGATTCCCTTTGCAGCTCCGCCTGTAGGTGAATTTCGCTGGAGGCCCCCACAACCGGTGCAGCTATGGCAGGGAGTTCGCGATGCCACTAATTTTGGACCAAGCTGTGCTCAAGGCGGATTTGGCCGTGCCGCAGGAACAATTGCCGAGGGCTCATCTGAGGATTGCCTCTATCTTAATATATGGAGGCCTGCGGGAGCTAAGCAGGGAGCTAAATTGCCGGTTATGGTTTGGATACACGGAGGGGCATTTGTCGGGGGATCAGGCAATACATCAGGGAATGGTTTTGCCGAAAAGGGTGTCATCCTTGTAAGCATTAATTACCGGCTGGGCCGCCTGGGTCATTTTGCCTTTCCGGCATTGACCGCTGAACATCCTGAGGAGCCGAAAGGAAGTTATGCATTCATGGATCAGATTGCAGCCCTCAGGTGGGTAAAGCAAAACATTCCAGCATTTGGGGGCGATCCTCAAAACGTTACAATTTTCGGTTTCTCTGCAGGGGGTGTTTCCATACATGCTCTCCTTACCATACCATCGGCACAGGGTCTTTTCCATAAGGCAATCGGTCATTCAAGCGGCGGCCGTGATGGGGTTTTGACAGGCAGGCCGATAAATAAAGAAAATGCAAGTCCTTATTACCCTGTTTCAGCTGAGACGATAGGAATAAACTTTGCCCGTAAACATGGGATCGAAGGCACAGATGCAGCAGCCCTTGCCAGGCTTCGTTCATTGAAAGTTGAAGAGATCGTAGACGGCGGACAGGAAAATGACGGACAGGGAGGTCCGCGAATATACTCTGGTCCGATACTCGACGGTAAATTTGTTACTGAGAACCCTACAAGTGCCTATATGTCAGGCAAGTTCGCACACGTACCTTTAATGATAGGGAACAACAGCGCTGAAATAGGCGGAGCCTTTGTTAACCCCAGCAGCTCAAAGGAAGAACTGTTTTCGATGTTCGGGGAACTGAAAGATGAAGCAAAAGCCGCTTATGATCCTGATGGTGACAAAGATTTCGCAGAAGTACAAACGCGGTTTAATACGGATAAGGTATGGGCTGAGCCTGCACGTTTTGCAGCCCGGGCTGTTGCAGCACACGGCGATCCGGCGTACATTTTTCTTTTCTCATATGT
>JBLNAO010000241.1:0-5396 GCA_050259395.1 Chloroflexota bacterium | reverse complement strand
CGGTGAGCAATACTCCGACGTTCACAAAATGCCTCGTTGTAATATATTCCTCAAGGTGGTATACTTTCCTGAAGATCCACATCAGTACTATTAGCAGGCCGGCTCCGGAAAAGACTGCCGCAATAACAAAATATGGTCCGAAGATTGTCGAATGCCAGCCGGGCTGAAGCGTGACACCGAAGATCCATGCGAGGACCGAATAGACTATGATGGCTATTGCAATGATCATGGCCGCCATTACGTTCCTGGCATTCGAAAGAAGTTTTTTCTGCTGTGGAGTTCCTGTATAACCGAGCGACAGGACTGTATATACCTTTCTTTTCCAGTTGGGAACCTTGAGTTCTTTGTAGTCCCTCAATATTGCAAAATCCTCGATAAATGAAAGATACAGATACATGAAACATCCGACAAGGTCTGTTGAGATTGCAACAACGTCCCAGGTGATCGGTGACTGGATACGCGGATACATTACAAGGAAGGGCAGTCTGTCGAGCCTGCCGATACAGAAGAAAATGAAGAACGGACCGATAACAAGCGAGATGACTGTGATCAGCTCAGCGAGCCTTACAACAGGTTTTCGCCATCCCGTATGAAAAAGATGAAGCACGCCGGAAATAAGGGCTCCGGCATAGCTCAGTCCCATGAAGAAAATAAAATTCACGATATAGAGTCCCCATACGACATTGTCGCGCATGCCGGTAACGATGTGGCCTTTGTCGATCTGCTGCACGAGCGCATAGATCCCAATGCAGAATACGATGAAGAAACAGGCGAAGACGACGTACCATTTCGGGCTCGTCTTCTCAATTTCCGGAGTCAGATCCTGCAGTAATTTCTTATTTATTTCCATTCCTGTGTTCATGATTACCTGGGACCTGCATTATTATATCTTCCTGTAATGTTTTCATCGAAACCCTCAAGACCGCTTTCAACCGTAAATGACCGTGAGGTAGGCGGCAGGTAGAATACGCTTGGCAACGTGCCGAGCTCTTCCTTGTAACGGTAGCCGGCCCTGTCTTCCATCAGCTTGCTGAACCTTACTGTCTCCTGGCCGTTTGTGACTGTATCCTCAAGCAGGTCACCGAAGTAGAGTGTTCCCATGGGGCATGCCTGGACACACCTGGGGAGTTCGCCCAGCCTCAGCTTGTCAGCACAGAAAATACATTTGCCAACTGTTCCCTCAACTGAAGGAATGTTTGTTTCAGGATTGTAGGGAGTTCCTTCCGGAACTTTAACCTCGGGATCCTTCCAGTTAAAAACGCGCACAGAATATGGACAGCCTGTCATGCAGAATTTACAGCCGATGCATCTCTGGTTATCGATCAGCACAATTCCATCTTCCCTTTTATATGTTGCACCCACAGGGCAAACGCTTACACACATCGGTTTGTCGCACTGGAAACACGGACGCGGAAACCAGTATTTGGCAGTGTTTGTATCGTCCTGCAAAAGGAATATCTTCATCCATTCATGGTCCTTCGGAAGAAGATGGCCTTCCTGGCATGCATCAACGCAGGCCCGGGCATTTTTGCATTTTGCAAGATCTACTACCATAACGAATTTATGGCCCTTAAGTCCCTGCCTTGCTTCACTCTTAAGTTCTGCGGTTACTTCTTTTGCAGGCCTGAGGTCATCCTTGTCGACTTCAACGAGTTTTCCGTCGGTCGTGAGCAACCTGACTTTCTCACCTGATTTCTTCGACGACCCGGCCAACAAAGAAGAACCCGCAACTCCCGCTGCAGAGACAGCTCCTACACCAATGCCAACTTTCTTAAGGAAGTTCCGTCTCGACGACTTTTCCTCCTTATTCCCTTCTATCTCTTCTTTCATTATTTATCTAAAAGTAATTAATGTTCATCTGAACTATGATAACCCGTGATCATGCCCCAGAACAATGTGCCCGGTTTTGATCCCAGGGTACAGGTGTAGATGTGGATTATCATGAAAACAGACAGGAAAAATCCCATCGTGATATGGAGTACGTCAGTGTATATCAGCCCGCTCTGTCCAAAAAAGCTTTTTACGGTTATTTCAGGAAACAGAAGTCCGATCCCGGAAATTATCAACAGCGGAAGACCGGCGTACATAGCCAGTACATATGTGAATTTCTGCAACGGGTTGAATTTTCTTTCTTCCGTAACAGGGAAAGGATGCTTTTCACCCTTGAACATGCCCCCGGCATAAAATTTCAGCTGGCTTATCAGGTTCTTTATAAAATTCTCCTTTTCTATCCTGTAATATCTGCCATTCCTGGTCAGCACGTTGCCAAGAACAAAGAAAATATAATTGCATGTAAGGATGATGGCTGCAATGTTGTGCCATTTCACAGCCCTGTCAAAACCGACAATGAAATTCGAGTTGTCCTTATCGGTATATTGCATGCTCAGGCCTGTAACAATCAGAACAATGAACAGTGCGGCGTTAAGCCAGTGCCATATTCTGATCCATTTAGGGTAAAGATACATCTGTTATAGTCTTAATATTCTTTTTTACCTTGTCTTAATCTAAGGAATATATGTAAAGTTATGATTGCCAATACTAACGCGAAAATTGCAAGGCTTAGTATATTCAGGTATTCATTGCGGTTAGCGCCTATAACATATGATTCATTTAAAATTATCCCGTTGAAGAAGCCATCCTGGCGCTGCTCCTTTGACTTGAACTTGTATAGTGAAGCCATGAGCAGGGAGTTCTGTGAATGACATTCGTTACAGCGTTTTACAGCTTCGGTTTTAGGCTTGATGAGATGAGACACCAGGATGCTGTCGCTCACCTGAGTATGGCATTCGATGCACCGCACGCTGGAAAAATGCATTGCCTGGTTAGGCAGCCATTCGTGTTTCTGGATAATATTGATTTCCTCTTTTTCTGTCAGTAGCTGGTAACGGTTGAAATCGGAATGGCAATCAAGGCAGATTGCGTTATCGTAAGCGATCGTCTGCCTGAGGTTGCCTTCATTCCTGACTGTTACCTTATATGTGTGAGGATCGTGACATTTCCAGCAGGTAAAGCCTTCCCCTTCAAGCCTGAAGTGAACACTTTGCTGGTATTGAGATTCAATATCCTCGAAATGATACTGCGCAAAAGTTTCATCGCCGCCATGACAGTCTATACAATTGAATTTCTGAGCCATCCTCAGCTCTCCAGAGTGAGGAAAAGTTTCATAAGCGGCGTCGTGGCAATCGACACAGGCGAAGGATTTATGATTTGACTCGTAAAAATCGCTTTTATGTACAACCCTGTTTTCGCACATCAGTGCATTTACCTGCGTACCCAGATTTTCGTTGGAATACTGGTATTTCTCCTGTCCATGGCATTTAAAGCAAAGGTCGTTCTTCTCAGCAAACTGCGACACAGACACGACTGAATCCTGCTGACCCGTTGCAATACCCGGAACGTGAAGGAAGAAAGCACAGAAAAGAACCAGTTGCAATATTTTAATGCCGGGTTTTTTCGAACACATTCCTAATTCCTCCCGATCAGAATCTGACAGTTATGTTGAATCCTATAAGATAATCGCCTTTGGTGAAATCGTTGTTGTTGAAAACGAGATTCCTCTGTTGAATTATCTGGGAAAAATTAGCTGCAAAAACCTGGAATGTATGGGTTGCAGTGCTGATTTCCCATCCGAGGGCAAGGTTTGGCTTGGGCTGCACATCGAGATCCTGCTTGTTGAGCAGCTGATCATATTCAGCAATAACAGAATGCGAACCGACAACGTTGTATCTTAAACCTGCGTGTAATCCGAAGTTGAGGTTTTTGTATCCTGTTGAATCGGAGAACACCGGAACTGAATTGAAGTACATGACCGATGGAGCAACCTGTGCTGAGAGCTTCTCCCCGAACTTATGTGCAATGATAAGCTGGTTGAAATATGACAGCCTGTGTATTTCCTTGTAACTTTCTGCTGGTCCGAATACATCCTCTTTCTGAAGATCGACTACAAAGTTTCCGTAATATGAAACAGACACCGGCATTGAGTTATCTTCTGTCTGGCGAAGGATCAGGTATTTCCAGTTAAGGTCCTGAAGCTTGTAATCCTTGGTGGTTCCAATTCCGACCATTATCCTGTCGGTAACTCCGTAGTTGAGACCGAGCCTGGTATTTGCAGCGCCGTAAATGCCAAAAAGGTTATGGTAGTTTTCGATAAGTGAAAACCTGTGGTGGATGTTTAATTCAATTCCGCCCTTGTAGGGTGTTTCTACAGTCTGATTATCTATAAGAAGTGATGTTCCAAAGGTAAATCTTACCGGATTTGAACCTGTTTCAGTTGCTGCTTCATCCTGTGCAAAAACAGGGAGAATAAATAATGATAAAATCAGGATTATTGATAACTTTTTCATTTTGTCAGGTTTTATATGTTTTCTTTTAATTATTCTGTGCACCCTGTTCGATCCAGTAGAGAATCTTGAGCTTTTCAGCAGCTGTGGTTCTCGCGGCATGACTTGGTTCGTTCAATTTTGTGTACAACTTGCTCGTCTCTGCCGGAAGTTTGGCATATAAGCCTTTCGACAGGGAGGTATAAGCCTGGCCTTCCTTAAGGTTTGGCGTGACAGTACCGCCGTGACAGCTGACACAATTTGAACTGAAAATTGGCTGGATATCCTTGCTTAGAGTCCATGTGGCATTCCTATCAACCGCAGGTGGATTGTATGAATATTTTTCACAGGAAGACAATGCTCCCAGCGCTGTCGCCAGGGCCAAAAAAGCAAATACCCGTCTGAAACTGGATGATATGTTACTCATGTCTGGATTATTGTTATTTTTTTCACAAAGATAGCAGGAATATACTGATTCCTAGATTACAACACATCATAAATCGCACATAGATTTTTGCTATTTATCACAACCATCATTGATTTTTATCATCAGTGCGGTTGATTTATATTTATTCTCATTTGATAAATATACCTTATATATTTAAGCCACAATATTCTGTTTATCCGGGCGGATTCTGATACCCATGGCACGAATAAGGATAATACCATGCAAAGCGCGCCACTACACTCCAAACCTCCCCAAAAATAAAATCCCCCTCCCACAACGTGGCAGGGGGAACCAAAGTCCTTTCAAATACAAATTCTGAATCAGAATTTGTATTCGTTATCCTCTATAAGCTTATCTGCAATTCTTCTGCGAGCATCTTTTACATTGACGCATGCAACCCTCGAAAGGTTCTCTACAGCCTTGATCAGCGACGGGCATGTTTCAGCATCGGAGAATGCACCGATTGCATCGAGAGCCGACTTCCTGATGATATCCGATGCATCGAAAATATTCACATCGAGCATGTCCTTATAAATCGATGCCTGTCCATTGCTGCCTGCCATCTTTTCAACTCTCAGTGCCAACGATTCGGAAATATATGTTTCCATCATCATTTCAGCAATATTGTT
>JBLNAO010000240.1:0-3730 GCA_050259395.1 Chloroflexota bacterium | reverse complement strand
CCCCACAGGCTGGCATTTGCCTTCAATGCCTGAATGGGAGCAATTGGTAGAATATCTTGGAGGAGAAAAAGTTGCAGCAGATAAAATGAAAGAGCCCGGAAGTTTGCATTGGATAATTCCTGCTAATTCTTACGGATTTTATCCAAATGCCTCTACCAACGAGAGTGGCTTTACTGCACTTCCGGGAGGATACCGTGACGGTAGCGGAAAATTCAGTACAATTGGTATAGAGGGATACTGGTGGAGTTCATATCATGTGACTTTTCGTCAGATCAATGCAAGTATGTTCACAATTCGGAATTATGGTGTTCAGTATTATAGCAATGAGAAAATTTTTGGTTGTTCGATAAGATGTTTGAGAGATTAGGTTCGCCCAGACGGACATGAAACACTACCCTAAACATTGATTGTGAAAACTTTCAGAATGTAATCTGAATCTTTTGTATCGGTTTAAGCGACTGGCTTCTATTCAGCTCCGTCCGCTATTGCTTTGGCCACTGTTTTCTCCCCGATAGCTCTGCCCATTGCCAGACCAACTTCACAGTCCATTCTGTAATGTATCCCACCATACATTCTGGAGGCTGATGCCTCATCGGCATATTTATTGAATTTATCTGCCATTGAAGGAACCAGATGCGATAGTATAACAGCTGCTGCACCGCTGAATGTGGAATGACCGGATGGAAACGACGGGAAATTGGGCAACCCTGTCAGAGTCTTAATTCTGGGATCGACCTGGGAAGGACGGGGTGTATAATAAAGAAACTTCACATCCCAGCAACAGATGGCTGCATCCATCAGCGCCATATTAAGAAGGGCCAGGTTCCTTGCCCACTTCACTTCACTCAGATTCTGGTCAAGAAAAGCATTACAGGCAATTGCATTCCAGTGTCCTGGAGGTGTATAAGTCCCGGCGCCATCTGCCCAGAAATCCACAAGCTTGTATTTTTCTGCAGTTGAATGTTGTGAATGCCACAGTACTTCCGCTACCTGCTTTTTAAAATCTTCAGAATTTGTTGATGGTGGCGCTACGGGTCTGCCGGATATAACTCCGAGTGAGTCTATTATAAATCCTTTAACAACTCCAAATCGTGGCAGCATTGGTGGTCTTAAAGGGCTTTCCTGGCTAAGCCATGGAGTCTCCCCCTTAGCGATGCACTGTTGTTCAAGGTTGCTCCACAAAGCCTGGTTACCTCCGGCCTGACCGGCCCTGTCACCCCTTGCCCTTGCAATAAATTTTGAAGCAACCAGCTTCCCCAGTTTTTCACCGGCATCCAGATCGCTCCTCGTACTTGCACCTGATATCAGCCGAGATAACTTATGCTCATAAGCCTTTTGCTGCACATAGGCAATTTCGGTTGGGAACAGCAATTTTAAGATTTCAGTAGTAACACCGGCAATAACGGCTTCGTCGGAGGGATAAGCGTAGTCACTGACCTGGGATGCAGGTACGAGTAAGCGGATATTGCTGCTTATTTTGCCAGGAGATTTCCTTTTGTAAAGATTTTTGTAATAACTGGAAGCTATCAATGCATCGTATTGAGCTGCTGTAATATAAGCATATGCTCTAGCTGCATATGGCGGATTGGCAAAAGGAAACTCAGGATATGCAAAGGGGTTTGCGGCATTTGGTACCGGATATGTTCCATCGGGATTCTGATAGGGTGGAATATTATATTTTGCAACCAATTCCCTTAATATTTCATTCCATCTTAATACCCCTCCTGCTTTCCAGTAATCGATGATTTCCAGCTGCTTATTAGTCAGGTTGCTCTGCCAGCCGGATATTTCATTTAATTCAGCAAGGTAATCCGGCGAGGTAATCGTTGAAGGAGCATCCAGGGGAAATTCATTTGGTGCTTTAAGGAGAACGGGGTTCCAGTTTTGTGCAATAGTATCTGCAAAAATAGGTTCAAGGGCAGAATATGTATCGTTTATGGATATTACTTCTTTCGAACAGCTATAGTAAAGAGAAGAAGATATTACAATGATTAAATACAGAGCTATCTTTTTCATACCTGAGATTCATTATACAATGCCATACAAAATCATCAATCTTATATTATCCGCTTGCCAATACTTATTTTTCAAAAAAGTATGTAGAATACGCCTAGCATACCGTAAAGTGATTGTCCTGTATTTCTTCCCTCCAGAGTATAAAACGAATTCGCTACAATCGATAACCTGCTGAGTTTATCAACGGGTATCTTTAAATTAACACCCGACCTGGTCATTCCCATTTTATTACCAGGAAAGGGCATGTCATTCTTCCTTATATCGAAACCTCCGAATGTATTCATGTAATCAACTACTCCTTCAATTATCAACTCTCCGTTTCTATAACCCAACCCCAGCTTTGAAGAAAAAGCATTTGGCATATAGACTTCGTCGGAGTATACCATTTTTGTTGTAAAATATGCAGTCCTGTCGATCCTGATATTGGAGCGATAAATAAAATTCCCCGAAGCCGTTACAAAAAAATGTTTGACCTTGTAGTCAGCGATAATCCTGAAATTAAGTGTGGAACTCCTTAGTCCAATTGACATTGGCAGAAAATCGGGAATGTAATTATTTGTCGGAACCGATCCTCCCAGAACAGCATATAAGAGATAGCTGGATGATCCGACGGACTTATTCAGTGCCAGGTATTTAAGGAAAAGGCTGAGATCCTGAAAACCCTGTTGACCTTTTAAAGTGCCCGCAGAAGCATTTGTCATAATATACGGCAAGGAAAATATAACATTCAGGCGTTCAAACACGCCATAGGTTCCCATAACCGTTAAAGATGAAGAAGTTACCTTTCCTATGTTGGGATTATCACGAAGGCGGGTCCCCTCCCAGTAATGATCCCAATAGCTGTAACCGTATGTTAAACCTCCGCAGAACGCATTTTTTGCCATTCTGATACCATCTGATTCAGTTTGAGCATTTAACATGGTTGTTAATCCGAAGAGGCACAGAAAAATAAATACACAATATTTCATGCTGGAAAGTATAAAACACCTGAATATGAATCATTCGAACGCCTGGGATTCATTCAAACGTCTGGGCCGTGATAAAAGTTCAACTACAAAATATCATATTTAGCATACGATTAATTCCTATAAACATCGTGTAAGGAATAATAAACAACAAATCCCTAAGGAACGGAATTGTTGCTCTGCCAGGTTTTCCCGATGAACTTCGCAGTCTCCATTGTCGGCCGATGATGATGGCTCATTCTTCACCTTGTCAGGGCCCTGACAGAACAAAAGGTGCCGGCTAAAGAACCGGCATCTTTGTTGTCCCGTCAGGTCTCGAACCTGAACTCTTCTGATCCTTAAATAATAAATTATCATCAATAAAATTCATTAACACATTGATTATCTATGATATTCATGAAGTTAAAAACTTTATATTTCCACTATTTAATACCTGTATCCCAAAAACCCAGCAAGAAACCTAGCAAGATTTTTGAAGGGATAATTATTGATTCAAATGATCTATTGATTCTTAAGAGCTCAATTCAGGAGTTTTGAAAATATAGATTAAATTGTGTTGGATTTGTTTCACAGAGGAAAAAACATAAAAGCACATCTCAGAAATATGAAGTAGCAAAATCTCCTGGAATAATTGGCGTATTTGCAAATCCCGATAGGGGTGCAACTTCAATTAAAGCCTTGGATGTTGACAAAGATGGTGATTTGGATTTAGCAATTGCGACTGAAGGGACTAACTATAACGGGATTGA
>JBLNAO010000239.1:0-2539 GCA_050259395.1 Chloroflexota bacterium | reverse complement strand
CTATTTCTGAAGCGGATTATTTGCCTTCCTGAAAAATTCCTCCTCCAGTTGCTCTACCGTGTTGTTGTTTTTAAGATATTTCACCAGTTCTGCAATCTGCCCTGACCAGCTTTTAAGAAGGAGCTCTCCCAGTTTGGGATTCGGGGTGTTGATGTCGCTTGCAAAATGATTCGGGTATTTCGCATACCACCATATTCCTGCATACCCGAAAGGCAGCTTTGCAAGCCTGTTCTGGTCAAGACCCGATTCAGCCTTCAACGCTGACTGGTCGACAAGATTTGGTGCAATCACCGACATCATCGACGTTTCTTCCTCGCCGGCATGTCCGTCGAGTTTGGCCTGTTTCATCGAAGCTATTTCCTTGCCATTAACGGCATCGCGGCCTTCCTGGAAGAGCACAACAATGTAATCGTTTTGTTTTGCAAGCTGCGACTGGCAGAAATACTGAAGGAATGCGCCGTTTCCTCCGTGACCATTGACCAGGATGATTTTTTTCAGCCCGTTCCTTGAAAGCTCTGCGCAGGTTTCCTCGAGCATTTTCCACACCAGCTCGTTGCTGTAGGCAATTGTGCCCGGCTGATGCCGTGCTTCGTATATCTGGCCGAAGTAGTATGTCGGGAAAACAATTGCATATTCCTGCTGTGCTGCACGGAAGGATGCCTCCCTTGATTCAAAAATATCTGATCCCAACGGTAGGTGTGGTCCGTGCTTTTCGATTATCCCCAGAGGAATAATGCATACACCTTTCGCCAGTTCAACAGCCCTGGCAAAGCGGGGAGATGTGAGCTCTTCCATTTTGTAGGGAAGGTTCTCGGGGTTGCTCTGCTGTGCCACCAGCACTGCCGAAAAAAATAATGCCTGAAGAATTAATAATGTTTTTTTCATGTCTGTCTGATTATTTTGGTTTTATTTATGTGGTATTGTTGCCAGCCGGAAGGGCCTTATTTCGACTTTCTTCCATACATTCTTAGTTATATATGGTTCATCCTGCAGCTTTTCATCAAGTGATTTTCTGTCGGGAAATTCGTACAGGATCATCGAACCTATCATCTTGCCATTGTCATCGAGAATGGCTCCTCCCAAAAGGAAACCGCCTGATCTTTTCAGATTCTCGATTTTTTGAAGATGTTCTTCCCTTACGCTCATTCTTCTTTCAAGAGCGCCGGCATCTTCACCGTCGAAGGCTGTAAGCAGGAATTGCATGTCGTGTTGTTTTTTGATTAATTCATTAACCACCTAGAATCATACTGCAGCCCGAAGCTACTCTAATTAAAGAATCCGGGAGCCGCTGTTTGAGCCAAAAATATCAGTAATTTACAGCAATAATATAAATTGGCCGCTGTTTATTTCACAGATGAAGAATTTTAAATATAAGATCGGGTTTGTTCTGAGCGGCGGAGGTGCAAGGGGATTCGCTCATCTGGGTTTTTTAAAGGCGCTCAATGAAGCCGGGATTTATCCCGATGTAATCGCAGGCACAAGTGCCGGCGCATTGGCCGGGGTGCTGTATGCGGATGGTTACACGCCTGAAGAAATATTGAAAATAACCAATGTTGCCAGCAGGTTCGATCTTATGCGTCCTACTCTTCCGAGGGAGGGACTCCTTCAGATCAGCGGCATAGCAAAACTTCTCAAGACACATCTGCGGGCAAAAACCTTCAGCGAGCTGAAAATACCACTGTACGTTACGGCAACAGATATCAACAACGCAAAAGTGGTTTACTTTTCTGAGGGTGATCTAATCGAAACAGTTCTTGCTTCATCGAGCATACCGGTTTTGTTTCCGCCGGTTAAGCTCGGTAAATTTCATTTTGTCGATGGTGGTGTCCTTGACAACCTTCCGATAAGAGCTATTGAAAATATCTGCCTTATCAAAATCGGTTCTTTTGTGAACCAGGCAGGATATGTTGAAAAGATATCGGGACTTATAAGCCTGGCCGAACGGACTTTCATGGTGGGCATGTCGAAAGAGGTCATTGAGAAGGCTAAGAAATTCGATCTTTTTGTGGCCCCCGACGAACTGCGAAAATACAGGATCCTGGATACGATGAAAGCTGCTGAGATGTTCGATGTCGGATACAGGGCTACAAAGGAAAAGCTGAAGGATTTCAACCTTAACCAGGCTCTTGAGAAAAAACTTGATCCGGTAAAAGACTGATTCTTCCGATTTTTTAGAAAGCCGGAGCTTGCGAAGCCTGAAACTGACAAGATGGCTTTATCCCTGCCCCATAAAAGAATACAGCCTCTTTATTTCTTCCTCCCATTTTGTTTCATCCGGAGTTTCAAGGATGAGGGGTATGTTGTCGAATCTCGGATCATTCATTATCATTCTGAAGGTGTCTTCTCCAATCATTCCAAGCCCGATATTCTCATGCCTGTCGACCCTTGACCCCATGCCTTTCTTTGAATCGTTGAGGTGCATTCCTTTAAGATATTCGAGTCCGACGATCCTTTCGAACTCCCTGAATGTATTCTCAAAGCCTTCCCGTGTTTTTATATCATAACCTGCCGTGAAAGTATGGCATGTGTCGATGCACAC
>JBLNAO010000238.1:0-4636 GCA_050259395.1 Chloroflexota bacterium | reverse complement strand
CCCCCGCCAGGACTAATGTAAAGACGAAAAGGTAAACCATGTCGATCTTGTTCCCTGTCAAAGCCCCTGTTACACTTTTAACCAACAGGTACATAAGAAGCACTATTACAACAGGATGGATAAGTAAAAATGAGTAGCTGAAAATCTTTACAGGGGAAAAAACAACTATAAGGAAAATAACTGAGCACGCAACTGTGATGACCAATGATGAGATTTTTGCGAACTTCGACGGGTAGAGGTTACGGGCGAACCAGGCAAGTCCTGTTATCACGAGACACAATCCTATGTATTCGCACTTAATGAGCCAGTTCCATGGAATGTCGAAAAAATTGCTGATCAGGAAATGATTGGTAAAAAGAGGTCGCATTGCAAGACCGAATGCCAGGATACTGTAAAAGATAGTTATCTTATCTTTTGGCAAGGCAATGAAAAAGAAAAGGAATAGCAGTGAGAAGCCCAGGAGAAGGCTTATCACAGACCATTCACCTGCCCATGAATTGGCCAGTCTATCCTTTGTATCCTCGAATGTTCCTATTCTTGCAGGAAGCCAGAACCCTCCCCGGTGATGATGATAATTTGAGACATTGATGATGATCTGCATTGAGTCCGAAACAGGCTGTATCCTGGAAAAATTACGCATGTAGCCAGGGGTTGTTTCTTCAGCCGATTTTCCGGGAATCCCGTTGCCTCCAACATATTTCCCATCGATGTAGATGTCATAAGCCGAATCGAATACAGGCAGATCGATTGCAAGAGGTTTGCGGAATTCCGGCGGGAGTATTACAACCAGCCTGTAGGTCGCGTATCCGTTGTTTTCTGTCCCGGTCCGTTCCGGGTAATCAGTCCAGTAGGAGGGAACCCTGCCATAATAATCAGGGATAATGCTTCCGCCAACGAAGTCATGTGGATGAAGCATCTTTTTCCAATAGAATTCCCATTCCCCGTTAAGATTGACTATAAAATGTTCCTGATCCTTCAGTCCACGCAGATCAAGGACTCCCTTTTCCGCTTCTGTGGACCTGTCCTGGGCCCCGATGTACGGGAAAAAGAACAGTAGCAGGAAAAAAGCTATTACACGCATTTGTCTGGAAACTTGCGCATCCGAATATATCTGAAATTCCAAAATTCGAAATTTGAAATCAGTTCAGACCCCGGTTCTCGAGCAGGGCATCGATGCCGGGTTCTTTGCCCCTGAAAGCAATGTACATCTCAAGGGGATCGCGTGAGCCGCCTTTTGCCAGTATTTCGTTCTCGAATTTAGCAGCTATATCCTTGTTGAAAATATTTCCTGTTTCCTTGAAGGCCCTGAAGGCATCGCAGTCGAGCACCTCGCACCAGATGTATCCATAATATCCAGCCGAATAACCGCCGGACCAGATGTGATTGAAGTATGTAGATCTGTAGCGTGGTTTGATTTCAGGTATGAGGCCGTATTTTGCCATTGCCTTATTCTCGAAATCCCTGATGTCAATTGTTGTAGTATCTTTCAGTGAATGGTATTCCATGTCTAGCAGCGATGCAGCCAGATATTCCACAGTCTGGAAGCCAGTGTTGAATTTTCCCGCCTTTACCAGTTTCTCAACGAGATCGTTCGGTATGACTTCGCCGGTCTGATAGTGTTTTGCATATACTTTCAGCACCTCTGGTTCAAGAACCCAGTGCTCCATTATTTGTGAAGGCAGCTCAACGAAATCCCTCGGCATTGATCCGCCCGGGTAAGTTTTGTTGGAGAGTAGTGAAGCAAGAGCATGACCGAATTCATGGAAAAGAGTGCTTGCTTCCTCGGGTGTGAGAAGCGATGGCTTGTCAGCTGTGGGTGGTGTGGAATTTGTAACCATTGTTACAATAGGATGCACCATCTTCCCGTCGATGTCGCGCCTCTGTCCCCTGTATGAACCGCACCATGCCCCGCCGCGCTTCGATGGCCGCGGGTAATTGTCTATCATCAGTAATCCGACGTGCTCTCCATTTCTCGTAACCTCGAATGTATTTACGTCTTGATGGTATTTCGGAATGTCGTTTCTTTTTGTGAATTCCAGGCCATAAAGCTGGTTGGCAACATAGAACATTCCCTCCATTACGTTGTCGATTTTGAAGTATGGCCTCACAACCTCATCATCGAGATCATACTTCTCCTTCTTTATTTTTTCAGTGTAGTACCACCAGTCCCAGGGCTGAAGCTTGAATTTCCCGCCTTCCCTGGTGATTATCTCCTGCTGTGCCGCAGCCTCAGCTTTCGCAACAGGCAGTGCTGCCTGCCAGATCTGGCCGAGGAATTCGTTCACCCTCTCCGGTGTTTTTGCCATTGTGCGTTCAAGAACGAAACCGGCAAATGAATCATAGCCCAGCAACTTCGACCTTTCAACACGCAGGTTGGTGATTCTTGCAATAATTTCCTTGTTATCTTTTTCGTTGTCATTATCACCTTTCATGAAGTAACCGGTGAAAAGCTTTTCCCGAAGATCGCGCCTGTCGGAATACTGAAGGAACGGAGTCATGCTCGGAACCTGCAGCGTGAAAACCCATTTGCCGGGCATTTCGAGGCTCTTCGCCATGGCTGCAGCCTGGTCAATTACATTCTGTGGAAGTCCCGAAAGATCTTCTTTTTTGTCTATTACGAGCTTGAAACCATTTGTTTCGGCAAGGAGGTTCTGGCCGAATTTAACTGAAAGCATCGATAGCTCCTCGTTGATCTTCCTGAGCTTTTCCTTATCTTCAGGTGAAAGAGCAGCCCCGCTTCTTACGAAACCTTTGTACTCATCATCGAGTATCTTCTTTTCTTCATCGGTAAGGTTGAATTTTTCCTGGTTCTCGTAAACAGTTTTTATCTTTTGGAACAGTGTGTCGTTCAGGTTTATATCATCCCTGTGTTTTGATTGGATCGGGGAGAGTTCCCTGCTTATTGCCTGCAGCGAATCATTTGTGTTTGCCGAGTTGAGCGCTCCGAATACGCTGCTTACTTTCTGAAGCAGCTCACCTGAATATATGAAAGGCTTGATTGTGTTCTCGAACGTTGGTTCTTCGCGGCTGATAATTATCTCCCTGATTTCTTTCTTCTGCTCTTCAAAACCTTTCAGGAAAGCAGGCATGTAATGTTTTGCATATATTTTTTCAAAAGGCGGAACTTCAAATGGAGCATCATACTCATTGAAGAATGGATTGTCGCTTTTTGGCACTTGTTTACACGCGTAAAAAGTCATGGTAAGCGTCAGTAAGAAGAACAGGATCTTTTTCATAGAAGGCAATGATTGGTTAGGTTAAGGGATGCAAATTAGTAAAAAAAATGAATCGGGAATCGGGTCGTGAGTTGTGAGTCGACATGAAAAAGCACCGTGGCCGGTGCTTCTTCATTCATTAATCTAAACCTAAACCTGATCGTTTTAATATGCCTGGCGGCTTTGTGGAAGGATATTGTGAATTTTTTATTCTCTGTTTCTTTACCTCTTTTGTACTATAGACGGCTCAGGAATTTAAATGATGCATGAAAACCTGATTTTTTTAAGGTTTAACGATTATTATGAGAATCCATTGGATGCTGATGTTGGTCAAACAACTTGTGGCAACACGTAATCAAACCGATGCCAAGGCATCAAAGCTTTGTAGAACGCATGATATGGGTTAATCCGCGACAATGAAACGGGTCGGACAAGTCTATTGCAATCTCAGGATTGCTGAATCGATGACGTAGGATGTAAAAATTCCGAGTCCGCCTTTTATATTCGAATAGACCGGGGTTGGCTCTGTAAAAGGATTATCATCATCCTTATAATCAAAAATGGTTTTATGATACAGGTAGTATGATTTTTCCGTGTTCAAAAGATAAATTTTGATAAAGGTTGAGCCGGGGGAATTTCTATAAGAATTATTATAAGGAGCAGAAAAAGTTATTAATCCATCAGCATTTTTCTCCCTGTCTGTGAATACATCTTTTTCAAAATCTATATATTCTTTATAAACATATGTCCGGCCGGGCAAATGCACCTCATATTCACCTGTAACGTGATAATAATTCTCTTTTGCCGGATCATCTTTAACCGATATTGAAACAAACTCTTCACGCCAGGTGAAATCCTTGTCCCATGGATCTTTGCCAACCTTAACCACTGAAAAAGTATCAACAGAAATCTGAAAATCATATCTCTCCGGAACAGTGCATTCTGCAAATACTGATAACCCCTTGTCATTCACAATCCTGATTTCATAACTTTTATTGTTTACAACGGGCATCATTTCTTTTGTAAAAATTAAGCCACTATCTGTTGTGATCATACTTATTTCTTTCTCCCCGTCTGATATCCAACCTGAGACAATACCAGGTGACTCATATGGCCCGAGCACTCCATATACCGGCCTGTTCGATGTAACCCTTATAAATGAAACACTGTCTGCCGGCGACAGGAAAGATGTCACTACCAATTTTTTTTCAAAACCCGGAAGCAGATCGTTCTTTACATCTTTCTCGCAGGAAGTTGAAATAAGAAATATCAGGAGCAATAAATATTTTAAATCTTTCAATTTCATTTCAGAATTTAATAGCCCATGTAACAGATGGTATTAATGGGAACAGTGTTACCTGTTTGACGTTATATGCTTCAGGTTCTCTTCCGGGCCACACGTGCTCGATGTAATAATAAAA